>JAGQSN010000049.1:1182-42479 GCA_020439555.1 Acidimicrobiales bacterium
GTCGACTACTTCGAGGAGCACCGGATCCCCTTCGTCGTCGGTATGAACTGCTTCGACGGTCAGGCCACCCACTCGCCCGACGACGTGCGTGAGGCCTTGGCGGTGTCACCCGACACGCCCGTGGTCCTCCTCGACGCCCGGGAGCGTGAGTCCACCAAGGCGACGCTGCTCGAGCTGGTCCAACACGCCCTGGTGCGGGCCACCAGCGCACCCTGACGAACGCCCGTCGCCGCCGGGGCGGCTTCCCAACCCGCTGCTCGTGGCGCCCTCCGCGGGCGCCCGTACAGAGCCTCCGGCGAGTCGGCGACGACGGGTTTCTCGGCCTTCTGGCTCGGAGGAGCCTGCCGTCGGGTTCTTTGCAGCCGGAACCGTTCGCTTCGGCCGAGTCAAGAGGAGCGGCACGACCGCAGCAGCGTGAGCTCAAGAGGCTCGACCGTCGAGGTGTCCGATCAGGTCTACCGACCGATCGTGACGCGCCCGCGGTCCGGCGTGCGGCCCATCCCCGCCGAAGGACCTCTCAGCCCCTGCTCGGCGGATCAGAAGTCGTCGGACGGCCGGTACTCCCGTAGGCGAGGCAGCGCCGGCCGTCCCGCGCGACCGCGACGAACATCGATGCTGTCAGTGGGGTCGGGCAGCGCTGATCCACCCTGCGGCTCGGCCGTCCTGGTGGAGTTCTGGTCGATCCCATCGGCAGGCTTCTGCGCCATGAGCATCGGTGTCACCGTCGCGCGGCGATCGTCGGAAGCCTCGAGGAGTCCCGGAGGGACGACGAGACTCTCCACGTCAGGCTCCGACGTAGGCCGCTCACGCACCCTCAGAGCACGAGGCGTCTTCGTCATGGGAGGTGACAGGTCCACGATCGACGAACGCCGATCGGAACGATCGGCAACGTGCTCCCAGGGGTCCGTGACGGGAAGGTTCTCGCAGGCGGTGGTCGGGTCCACGGCGAAGGGGGAGGAGGCGCGCTCGACCAGGAGTCGCTCGAAGTCACGAGCCGGAATCGGCCTCGAGAACACATAGCCCTGACCGAGGCGGCAGCCGAGGCCCCTCAAGAGGTCGACCTGTTCCCGGTCCTCGATCCCTTCTGCGACGGTTGCCATGCCGAGTGCATGAGCCATGCCGATCACGTGTTCGACGATCGCCCGGTCCTCGGGGCTCGAAGCCAGGCCGTCGACAAAGCTCTTGTCGATCTTCAGCATGTCGAGGCTGAAACGGCGGACGTAGGACAAGGACGAGTAGCCCGTTCCGAAGTCGTCGAGAGCGAGCTTCACGCCCTGCGCCTTGACCTTCCTCAGCGCTGCCCATGCTGATCCGACGTCGTCGAGCAACGCGACCTCGGTGATCTCGAGGTGCACCTGCGACGCGTCGATCTCCGCCGCGTCGACCGCTGCGACCACCGTGTCCTCGAAGTCGATCTGTGCGATCTGCCGGGGGGAGACGTTGACGGTGATCGTCATCGGCTCGACGTCGGGAAGGAGTTGGGTTATGACGGCGATCTGCCTGCACGCCTCGCGGAGCACCCAGGTTCCGACCGGAACGATCAGGCCGGTCTCCTCGAGGATCGGGATGAATTCGGCCGGGGGCATCGTCCCCTTCTCGGGGTCGACCCATCTCAGGAGTGCCTCGGCCCCCACTATCCGACCGCTCGAGAGGTCCACCACCGGCTGGTAGAAGAGCTGGAAGTCACCGTCGTCGAGGGCACGCTTGATCCGACGTTCGGCCGCGGCCGGTGTGAGGCTGCCGGTCATCGAGCGGTCGAAGACGACGACCTTTCCACGACCGCCCTCCTTGGCCCTGAACATCGCCAGGTCGGCGTCATGGATCACGTCTTCCACGTTGACGCTGTGCTTCTCGACCAGTGCCACGCCGACGCAGGCCGAGATCGTCAACGAGGAGTTGCCGACGGTGAACGGTCGCTCGATCATGCGGATGACCAGTTCGGCGAGCCGCCGCGCCGAGACCGGGTTGAGGTCGGGCGCGATGATCACGAACTCGTCGCCGCCGTAGCGCAGGACGCGGCCCGTTCCGGCGGCCAACTCCTCCAACCGATGCGCGACAGCCACCATGAGCCGGTCGCCGATCTCGTGGCCGTGGGTGTCGTTGACCTGCTTGAAACGGTCGAGGTCGACGAACAGGACACCCGCCTGGCCATTGTGGGCCTTCGACTCCTCGATATCGGCGCGGAACCACTCGTTGAGAAGACGCCGGTTCGGTAGTCCCGTGAGAACGTCGTGCACCGAGTAGCGCACCAGGTCCTGGCGGACCGCCCTCAACTCCACGAGGCGCCTGCGAGCGAAGATGGCGAGCCCCACGGGCAGGATCACCGCCGCCGCGAGGATTGCCTCACTGACTCCTCGGGCGGGCGTCCTCCCGTTCAGGAGGACGTCCATGGGCTTGTACCAGGCCGCGAAGCCCACAACGACCCCGCAGCAGAGCAGGATCACCAGAAAGTCGACGAGGGTCCGCTTCGGCGTCCCGACGCGTGGCTCCTCCATCCCGTTGACTCCCTTTGCGATGTCCGGCCCTCCCCGGAGCGAGCGGCGGTACAACCGTGCCTGTCTCAATCGGCGCCGGGCGGCGCGAATTGAGCGTACGTCGTCACGCCGTCGGCATTGGTGGCGCTGCAGTGAAGGAGCAGGCGCCTCAGCGATGCCGCCGAGCTTCGTCGGCCAGGATCCGCATGATCTGGGTCGCCGTGTTCATCCACGTGAGCGTGGACGCGTGGTCGAGCGCAGCCGCGCCGAGACGTTCCCGCAGCGGCGCATCGGTCATGATCCGAACCAGGTTGGTGACCAGTTCCCCGTCGTCGTCCGCGAGTAGGCCGGTACGCCCGTCGAGCACGGCGTCGGCGTGGCCCGCGATGCGGGTGGCGACCGCCGGGGTGCCGCAGGCGGCCGCCTCGGTGAGAGTCATGCCCCAACCCTCGCGGACGGAACTCGAAGCGACGGCCCAGGCGCGGCGATAGCTGTCGACCAGTTCGTCGTCCTCGACGTGGCCGCGGAAGGTGACCACGTCGTCGGCTTCGAGTTCGGCGACGAGCCTCCCGAGGGATTCGCGTTCCGGGCCGGTCCCGACGATCTCGAGGTTCAGGTTCGGGACGGCGCCACGGGCGCTCACCACTGCGCGGATCAGTCGGTCGAATCGTTTCACCGGCACGAGGCGGCCGACGGCCACGACGAGCGGACGCTCCGACGGCGCTCCTCCAGGCGTGAAACGTGGGTCCACACCAGGTGGGACGACGTCCACGAGTTCGTCCTTGAAGCCGATCTCGGTCATCTCGGACTTGGAGGACGGCGAGAGCGTCACCATGCGGGAGCGGCTGTAGAGCCGAGGGCCGAGACGCGACTCGATCGCGTCCCCCATGCGAGCGACCGCCGGTGGCAGGGCCATCTTCCACATCTCGGCGTGGACGTGGTGGAGGAACACGACGCGGGGACCTCGTGCCCACAACGGCGAGAAGAACGGCATGCCGTTCCAGATCTCGATCAGCGCGTCGCGTCGACCGTTGCGACGTAGCGCCTCTGCAGCAGCGGCCCGGGGGAACACCATGTGACGGCCGCCGCGTCGAACGACCTCGTAACCGGCCCGCCGCGTCCGGACCGGCTGGCCCTGCGCGAACGATGTCCTGTGAACCACCTCGATTCCCGCCTCGGCCCACAGGCGGGAGATCTCGTGAGCGTGGACCTCCGATCCGCCGGCGTCCACGTCGTCCAGGTCTCGCCAGGCGAGCACATGGATGCGCTTGATGCCGGCCTCGGCGGCCAGGTCTCCGACCTTCTGGATGTGGGGATCTGAAGGAGGCACGTGCCACCGGTTCGGGTGGGAGGTACGGGCCTTCGAGACGGGTGCAGTACGCTGCACGTCCGGTCTCCCGGCCGACCCGAAGCACTTCGAGACTAGTGCCGGTCGGTTGGTCGACTTTGAACCCGCCGCCCTTTCCGGAGGAACCACTGCATGACGTCCTCACCCGCGACAACGTTCGAGGACGTCCTTGCAGAGGTGGCTGACGTCGAAGGTTGGATGACCGACGACCAGGCGCGAAAGCTCTGGAACGCGGCCAGGTCCGTGCCCGAGAACGGTCGGATCGTCGAGATCGGTTCGTTTCGAGGCCGTTCCCTGATCGTGCTCGCGTCCGCGGCAACGCGAGGGGTGGAGATCGTGTCGATCGACCCCCACGCCGGCAACGACAGGGGGCCACAGGAGATCGAAGGGTTCGTGGACCAGGCGGTGGAGGACCACGACGTGTTCAACCGCAACCTCTCCGAAGCCGGGGTCGCCGACCGGGTCACCCATCTTCGCAAGTTCTCCGACGATGCCCTCGGGGACGTCACCGGCCCGATCGACGTCCTCTACATCGACGGTGCCCACCGATTCGCACCCGCCCGATCCGACATCGTCAAGTGGGGTGCGAAGGTCGCCGACGGCGGCGATCTCCTCATCCACGATTCCTTCTCCTCCGTCGGAGTCACCCTCGCGCTGGTGACGACGTTGTTCTTCGGCTCCGACTTCCGGTACGTGGGCCGGGCACAGTCGATGACCCACTATCGACGCCATCGCATGGGTCCGCGTGAGCGGCTGCGCAACGGTCTTCGTCAGCTCGCCGAATTGCCCTGGTTCGCGAGGAACGTCCTCATCAAGGTGCTGATCGTCGCGAAACTCGGTTCTCTGACGCGGTTCCTCGGCCACGACGAGCCGACGTGGCCCTACTGAACCCTCAGCCATGAAATCCTTGACGATCCTCATGCCCGTCTACAACGAACGGGCGACGTTGAGAACGGCGCTGGACCGCCTGCTCGCGGTCGAGATGCCCGTCCCCACCGAGATCCTCGTCGTCGACGACGGATCCACCGACGGCTGCACGTCGACGATCTCGGATCTGGTGGACTCCGGCGCTGTCCGCCTGCTCACCCAGGAACAGAACCAGGGCAAGGGTTCTGCGTTGCGTCGGGGGATCAGTGAGGCGGACGGTGAGCTCCTGACGATCCTGGACGCCGATCTGGAGTACGACCCGCGGGACTTTCCGGCGTTGCTGGCTCCGATCCTCGCCGGGGACGCCGAGGTCGTCTACGGAGCGAGGAGCTACGGCGGCCACGCGGCCTACTCCTTCTGGTTCGTGATGGGCAACAAGATGCTCGCCCTCTGGGCCTCCTTCCTCTTCGACGCGTGGTTGACCGACATCGAGACCTGCCTGAAGGTCGCACCGACCTCCACGTGGAAAGCGGTCGACCTCCAGTCCAACGGCTTCGGGATCGAGGCCGAGTTGACGGGGAAGCTCCTGGCACGGCGTGAGCGAATCTTCGAGGTGCCGATCCGTTACCGGGCGAGAGGCCGCGAGGAGGGGAAGAAGATCCTGTGGACAGACGGCGTGGCCGCGCTCTGGATCCTCCTCAGGATCAGGATCCGGGGTAACCGGCCATCCCGCTGACCTGGTCACTCTCGGTGGCTCTGGTCACGTCCCCGACAGCCTGCTACTGTCGGTGGTGACGAAAAGCAAGACCACTACGCACCGTGAGGTTTCGTGCGGGGGAGGTAGTCACCCATGACTACGAGGAAGGCGAGGAGGGTTGGCGCCGTCGTCTCGACCGTTTCGGTCGCCGCGCTGGTACTGGCGGCTTGTCAGACGGTTTCGGTGCCCGAGTCCACGGTGCTCACCGTCGCGAGCGACCGGACGACCCACGTGCCCTTGAACTGCACGGCCGACGACGCACCCTGTGAGGGCACCGTCGCTGTTCGTGTGGGAGGTCTCGACAGTCCCGCCGTCTCCTTCAACATCCCTCAGGCGTCCTCAGCATCGGTGACCGTCACCCTCACCACCGCTCAGGACGCTCTGGTGCCGTCCTCCGGAGCGGTCTCGGGCCAGGTTCTCCTCGACCAGTCGGCACCGAGCGACGAGGAGCCCTCGACTGCTGACGTCCTCCTTCGACGTCAGCCACCTCCGATCGACATGGTCTCCACCGCCGCTGACGGCACACAGGCGAATCAGGGTTCGGCGGCACCTTCGCTGACCGACGACGGTCGTTTCGTCGCCTTCGAGTCGTTCGCAACGAACCTCGTGACCACGCCGACCTCGACCGGTGGGCAGGTGTACGTCAAGGATCGCGTGCTCGGCACCGTCGACCGGGTGTCGGTGGCCGGTGACGGCACTCCGGGTGATGCCGACTCCGGCTCCGCGTCGATCAGCAACTTCGGCCGCTACGTGGCGTTCAGTTCACTGGCGGACAACCTCGTCTCCGGGGACGTCAACGGACGGTCCGACGTGTTCGTTCGGGATCGGACCGCAGGGACTACGACGAGGGTGTCGGTCTCCTCCTCGGGGACCGAAGGCAACGACGACTCGACGGCTCCGGCGATCAGCGGTGACGGTCGGTGGGTTGCATTCACGTCGTCGGCTTCGAACCTCGTCACCTCCGACGTACCCGGCAGCGGGGACGTCTTCCTGTTCGATCGCAACAACGGCACGACGACCCGGGTCTCGACCGGAGTCGGCGGCGCGCAGCCGAACGGCGACTCCTACGGGGCGACCGTCAGCGACAACGGCCAGTTCGTCGCCTTCCTCTCCGACGCCTCGAACCTGGTCGCCGGAGACACGAACGGGGTCACCGACGTCTTCGTCTGGGACCGGGTGGCCGGCACCACGACCAGGGTCTCCGTCGCGACCGACGGGACCGAGGCCGACGCTCCTGCCCAGGACGCCATGATCGCCGGTGGTGGTGGTTTCGTGGCCTTCTGGACCGACGCCGCAAACCTCGTCACCGGTGACACGAACGGCAAGTTCGACGTGTTCGTCCGTGACCTCACCGCCGCGACGACGAGCCGTGTGTCGGTCGCGAGCGACGGGGCGGAAGCCCAGGGGTACTCGCTCGACGCCGCCATCAGCGACGACGGGCGTTACGTGAGCTTCCGCTCGGACGCTGTGAACCTCGACGCCGGTGTGACCGGAACGCACTGGGACGTCTTCCTCCACGATCGCACCGCCGGCACCACGATCCTCGCGACGCTCGGACACGACGGCTCACCGATCGACGGTGACATCGACGACGTCGCCCTGTCGGGCGGCGGTACCGTGCTCGGGTTCACTTCGTCGAGCACGAACATCGTCGTGGGCGACGGGAACGGCGTTGCCGACGTGTTCGCTCAGGAGCACTGACATCGTTTCGACCGATCAGTCGACGAGGTAGACCCTGACGCTTCCCTCTGCGAGCAGGGCTCGGAGCCGATCCAACGTGTAGAGGTCGTCGACCCGACCGGCCGGGAGCCTTACCTGACCGGCCGCGGCCATCTGGCCGAGCATTCCTCGGTCGAAGGCTCCGAGCGGGTCGGCCAGAGCCGACGCGACCTGGGCACGTACGGTCGGATCGTCGCTCCGTCTCGGCCCGGCACGCAGACCGGACCGTGCGATGCGGTCACGCCACGCACGCGTCTGCGACTTCACCTTCTTCGCCTCGTCGGTGTCGAGTAGTCGGGAGGACGCGAGGAGGCGGGCGCTGTTCGGCAAGTCGTCGGGACGTGGTCCACTGACGACCCAGACGTCCACCGAGCCGGCGGGGGCGTTGTTCGGCGAGCGGTGGTCCCCCCAGGGCAGCACCTCCAATGGTGTGCCCATGTCGATCGAGGTCGGCGTTCCGCCGGATTCGATGGCCAGCGCGACGGCGGATCCGCTCGAGAGGAACGCCGTACCGCCGCGCGCGTGCACGATGACGTGGCGGGCGCCGATGCGTTCGACCGATCGCTGCACCTCGTCCGCGATGTCACCGGCAGCCCGTCTCTGTTCCTGCCACGGCTCCCACGCCCCGGGTCGGGGCAGAGCGGCGACGATGGAAGCGCACACCAGAGCGGCCGCGGCCAGGGCACCAAGCCTGATCCTCGGAAGTCGCTTGGCCGGAACGCACCGAACCGCCGCCGTCACGAGCAAGGCCCAGACCGTCGCAGCGAGCGGCCACATCCAACGGCCGTAGTACCGGAAGAGGACGCCGTCGGCGAGGGGCATCCGAGTCGCAGTCACCGCCGCAGCGACAAGTGCGACGAGGCAGGTCGTGGCCACCCGTACCGTCCTGCCGTCCCTGCGTGAACGACCGAGAACGATCAGGACGACTGTCACCGCGAAGGGGATCAGGAGTGGCAGGAGGCGGAGGATCGAACTCGGTGTGGGATCCACGACCAGGTCACCGGCGGGTGCCGCTCCGAGAATTGGAATCCCGACGGTCCGAGCCAGTTGGTCGAGTCCGTCGAGGCCGACGGGATGCCCGCCCGGACCTGTGAGTGAACTGACGATCTGTCCGATGTTTCCCGGGTGGCCGGTCACCTGCTGGAGGAGGGGAGGGAACCACAGAACGAAGACCGTCGCGACCGCCCACGCCACTGACCTGAGGTGACCTCGGCGTGCATCGGGATCCTGCTGACGCCAGATGTCCCGGCCGGTCACGGCGACCGACCAAACCATCAACAGACCGATCAGACCCACGTAACTGAGGTGCGTCTGTGCGACGAATGATGCCCATGCACAGAGCACCGGCAGCCAGCGATGCCGCCGGACACTCACGAGACAGCTCGTGACGATCGTCGCCGCGAACGGGAGCGCGACCACATCCGGGTTCCACACCGACGACGTGACATCACCTCCGAGGCCCCACACGGCGAGACCTGCGGCCAGGAGTCCGAGGAGACCCGCTGACGGACCCCCGAGGTCGTGGAAGGCGAGGCCCACGGTCGCGACGGCCAGGATCGCCAACAGCGAAACAGCGACGGTCACAGCAGGAACAGGACCTCCTGGAGACCGGGCGAAGGGCGCCAGCCCGTAGAACTCCAGAGGCCCGGGGTGGTGAAGTTCCGGGTTCGACAAGCCGTCGCCACCCGTCGAAACCATGCCCACGAGTGGCACATGTCGACTGAACACGTCCCTGGACAACAGCACGATGGTGGCGTCGTCGCTCTCGGGGTACCAGCCGTCGGAACTGCGCTGCGCCGCGGAAGCGACGATCGGAAGGACGGTGATCACCAGCAGCAGCCACCACCACACCGTCGGCATCCGGCGGGCGGATATCGGCCGGCTGGGCATCGGACGAGCTTAGGAGGGGCTGCTACGGACCGGTGACGACGAGCCGGTGCGGTCGAAGGCCTCTGGTACCCTGCCGCCCGTGTCCAGCCTGGTCGTCGTACCCACCTATCAGGAGGCTGAGAACATCGAGGCGTTCCTGAGGGCGGTCCGGAACGCCGTTCCGGACTTCGACGTGCTCGTCGTGGACGACGGAAGCCCGGACGGAACAGGGGAGCTGGCCGAGAAGGTCGCTGCCGACATCGGTCAGATCTCGGTGCTGCACCGGGCTGGCAAGGCCGGACTCGGATCGGCATATCGGGCCGGATTCGGAAGGGCGTTGGCCGAGGGATACGACCTCGTCGTCCAGATGGACTGCGACCTGTCACACGATCCCGCAGCGATCCCCTCCCTGCTGGAGCGCATCTCGGACGGTGCCGACTGCGTCATCGGCAGCAGGTACGTCCCCGGCGGTTCGACACCCCATTGGCCTTGGCGTCGACGGGTTCTCAGCCGGTACGGCAACAGGTACACCTCAGCGGTGCTGAAGCTCGGCATCAGTGACGCAACCTCCGGATACAGGGCTTACCGGGCGTCCACGCTCGAAACGATCGACGTCGCGTCGACGGAGTCGAACGGCTACGTGTTCATGAGCGAGATCGCTCACCGGATGGTCCACGCGGGCATGCGCATCGACGAGGTACCGATCACGTTCCTGGACCGCCAGGCCGGTCACTCGAAGATGTCGGGACGGATCATCGTCGAGTCGATGTTCAGGGTGACCCTGACCGGGATCCGGAACTCCTGGAGCCGGTGACCCGCCTCTTCGCGGGGACCTTCCGCCGCCTCGTCTGGGTCGCCGCTGTCCTGGGATTGGCGGTTCGCGCGTGGTGGACGGCCTGGGCCACCCGGACCCCGACCGGACTGTTCGACCCCGCCCGCTATCTGGGCTTCGGGGACCGGATCGCCGACGGTCTCGGTTACGTCGAGTTCACCGGCCATCCGACCGCCTACTACCCGCCCGGCTACCCGTACTTCGTCGGGATACTCACCTGGTTGTCCCGTCCGTTCACCCACGACCCGACCCGGATCGTGGCGGCGGTCCAGGTGCTGCTCGGGACGGCGACGGTCCTGCTCGTGGCATTCGTCGCCCGGCGTCTGGGAGGGCGCGGAGCGGGTGTCGTGGCGGCGTTCGCGTACGCCCTGTACCCGAACCTCGTCATGCACTCGGGGGTGCTGCTGGGCGAGACGCTGAACATCTTCCTGATGATGTCGTTCCTGGCCGTCGTCGTCCGGCGGCCCCTGTCGGAGGACCGTTCCACGGCGGAGCTGGTCGGGATCGGGGTTCTGCTCGCTCTGGCGCTCCTGGTACGGCCCGTCAGCGGAGCGCTCCTGGTGGCGCTGATACTGGCGTGGTGGGTGGCCAGGCGTGATCTGGGCGAGGTGTTGCGCCGGACGGGGTTGGTCCTCGTCGGCGTCGCGCTGTGCCTGACTCCGTGGATCGTTCGCAACGCTGTTCGAATGCACGGCTTCGTGCCGATGAGCACCAACACGGGGGACAACCTGTGCATCGGATATCAGCCCGATGCGAACGGCGCCTTCGCATTCGACGACCATTGCGCGATCGGAGATCCGTTCCGAGGACCGGCGTCGGAGATCGCCACGGACAAGGCCAAGACCAGGTACGCGCTCCACCAGATTCGTCGCGATCCAGGCCGGCTGCCGTGGCTGCTGTGGCGTCGTACCTACTTCACCTGGTTCCGCGACGGCGATCACGATGCGGTGAGCGCAGCTCAGGACTACTACACGGTCGCCTGGATGGCACCCGCCACCAACGACCGCCTCGAGCGCGTCGCGGACCTCTACTACTGGTTGGTCGGCTCGGTCGGGGTCGCCGGGTTGGCGCTGTTGGCATGGCGGCGCCGGGCCGACGGCCTGCTGATCGTCGGGTCCTTCGTCGTCACGGCAGGCCTGCCGCTGCTCTTCTTCGGGGAGTCGCGCTTCAAGGTGCCGGCGATCCCCCTGCTGATCGTGTCGGGCGCGGTAGCCGCGTCCGTCGCGGTCGGATCGGCGGTCAGTTCGATGAGGACCGATCGCTCCGAGCGTCGAGAACAGCCCGTGGGATGACGGGTGCGTCCCGGCCGGTGCCGTGGGACCCGGCGGGCCGGTCCTTCGGGGTGGGGGAGACCTGTTCCTCGTGGTACTCCTCCTCGACGTTCACCTCCCACACGTCGTGGTCGGTGCCTTCGGCGATGTTCTCCACGGTGAGCATCGCCGTGAACATCGAGTGGTCCTGGTTGTTGTAGCGGAACATGCCGTTGCGACCGACCGGGTGCACGTTCGAGGCCTCCGAGGCGAGCCAGGCCCGGAGGACGTCGACGTTCGCCCTGTAGCGGTCGTCGTACATCGGGTACGCCTTCGGCTGTCGAACGACGTATCCCTCCTCGATCTCCCCGGCCTTCGCCAGGCCGAGGTGTTCGAGCTCCTGCTTGGCACGCTGCACGAGGAAGTCGTCATCCGCGTTCCACTCGTCGTCGCCCTCCCACACCGTGTACTCGAGGCCGAGGGTGTTGTAACCCGGCTTGACCATGTAGGGCGACCAGGACCCGAAGTTCTGGATGCGCATCGTCCGCACGTTCAGGTCGTGGATGTACAGCCAGTTGTCGTCGAAGGTGACGAGGTTCTCGGGCAGCACCAGAGCGACGATCATGTAGTCGCGGTAACGCAGGTCGGCGGCAGCCGCCAGCACCTCCCCCGGGGGAGGCGGATCCATCGCCGCCAGTAGTTCGGAGATCGGCATCGACGAGATCACGTGGGTCGCCGGGTGGACCGTCTCCACGCCGTCGGCATCACGGGCGACGACTTCCGTGGCGACGCCGTTCGCGTGGCGGACCTTCGTCACGGTCGTCTCGAGCGAGATCGTCGATCCCTGCTTCTCGACCTTCTCGAGGCAGACCTCCCACATCATCCCGGGTCCGTACTTCGGGTACTGGAACTCCTCGATGAGTGACGTGATCTCCTTCTGGTTCCTGTTCGGCAGAAGGGCGTTCTTGATCGCGTTGCCGAGCGTCAGTCCCTTGACCCGTTGCGCCGCCCAGTCCGAAGGCATGTCGGATACGGGCACACCCCAGAGCTTCTCGGTGTATGTCTTGAAGAAGGTGCGGTACAGGCGCCATCCGAAGCGGGCAACCAGCCATCCCTCGTAGTTGGACTGGTCCTTGGGGGGAGCGATCCTGGAGCGGGCGTAGGACGCAACGCATGCGACAGCCTCGACCGGACCCAGGTTGCGAAGCGCGTTGGCGGCCTTCAACGGGTAGTCGTAGTACTTGCCCTCGTAGAAGATGCGGCTCTTGCGGGGCCGCATGAGGAACTCCTCGTCGGGGAGGATCTCGTGCCAGAGGTCCTCGACGGCCTGCACCTTCGTGAAGAACCTGTGGCCGCCGATGTCGAAGCGCCAACCGTCGCGCTGGGCGGTACGCGAGATGCCACCGACCTGCGAGTCGGCTTCGAGGATCGTGGAGGAGATCCCGTACTTGTGGAACTGGAAAGCGGCGGTCAGGCCTGCTGGGCCGGCGCCGATGACCACGATCTGTTCGGCATCGTTCCCACGCGGCGAGTCGGTGCGGGTCTCCGAGGGTGATTCGGACATGCTCGGGGGTCCATCCTGGATTCGGCGGCGTGACAGACTCGAACCATGGATGTGCCACGGAGAAGCATCGATGTCTCCGGTCGTGGCCCGGAGGGCGGTTCGTGACGGTCGCCGTGGGTGCACGGGACCGCAGCAAAGCTATCCGATCCGCTTCGCCCGACCCGCACTTCGGAGGGTTCGAATCCCTGCGCGCCGTCGCAGCGACGATGGTGCTGCTGCACCACGCCGGGTCGCTCACCGGAGGGCGCCTCGGACGCCTGTCGGACCTGGTCGCGGTGTTCGACGGTGGAGTAGCCGTGTTCTTCGTGCTGTCGGGTTTCCTGCTCTACCGACCGATGGTCAGGCGCAGCATCGAGGGAGTCGAACAGCCCCGGTGGAGGGACTTCTGGTGGCGGCGTGTCCTGCGGATCGTCCCTGCCTACTGGCTGGCTCTCAGCGTGCTGTGGGCCGTCGGTGCCTTCGACCTGGGCGAACAGTGGTGGCGCTACTACTTCTTCCTCCAGATCTACCGGGTCGACACGATCCTCGGTGGGATCGTGCCTGCCTGGAGCCTCTGCACGGAGCTGTCCTTCTACCTGTTGCTGCCGCTCTTCGCCGCCGCGGTCGCCCGTGCGGCGGCGGGACTTCCGGCGGAGCGTCGACGGGTCCTCCATCTCGCCGCGTGCGCCACCCTCTGGGCGTCCGGCTTCGCCTTCAGGCGTCTCTTCGACACTGTCTGGAGCGGTCGCCGGGGCCTGGCCTTCAACTGGCTGCCCACCAATCTCGACCTGTTCGCCGGCGGGATGCTCCTGGCTGTGCTGTCGGTCGTGTGGGAGCCGGGATCGGACCGCCGTGACCGCCTGGACCGCGTTGCGACACCGGTGTGGCCGTGGTGGGTCGCGGCCGGTGCCCTTTTCGCCTGGTACGCATTCCGCGTGGGACCGACCACGTTCGAGGCCGGCTACAGCGGCTGGTACTGGCAACAGCGACAGTTGGTCCTGGCCGTCTTCACCGTGCTCGTCCTCGTGCCGATGGTCTTCGGTGACCAGACGGTCGGTCTCGCGCGGCGAGCCTGGTCCTACAGGCCGATCGTCTGGCTGGGAACCGTTTCCTACGGCCTGTACCTGTGGCACCTCGATCTGATGGAACTGGCGGTCGAGCACGGTTGGATGCGGATTGAAGGGGCCGCGACCGGGGCGGTTTGGCGGGCACCGAGCAGGCTCGCCGAGGCGGACTGGTACCTCCGCTTCGATCCGTACGTGACACTCGCGGTGTTGGCCGGTATCGGGATGTTGGCCGGCCTCGCGTGTGCTGCGACCAGTTGGTACGGACTCGAACGACCCCTGCAGCGCTTCCGCGGCGCACTCAGGTCGGGCAGATCACCAGTCCGCTCATGACGTCGTCGATTCGCAGGGTCCGGTCGTTGCTCTTGTCGCGCTACTACTTGGGGGCGTTGGTCCTCGGAGCGGGTTGCGTCGCAGTGGCGAGTCGGCATCTCGTCTACCCGTACCTCTCCTGGAACCGGGACGAGCCCGTGTACCTGTGGCAGGCGGACCTGCTCAGGAGCGGTCAACTCACCTCGACCGACGGCGGCTTTCCGGCCTTGTTCCAACCTTGGTTGAGTGCTCATCACGACGGTCGCTTCTTCAGCCAGTACCCGCTCGGCTGGCCGTCCGCCATCGCGGTCGGGGGAGCCGTCGGATGGCAGGACCTGACCCTGGTCATCGCGAGCGTCCTCGCCGTCCTCGGCGCCTACGCGCTGACGACCGAGGTCACTCGGCGCAGGGAGGTCGCAGCGGTGACCGCGACCCTGTTCCTGTGCTCGCCGATCTTCGCGGTCCAGGGAGGGGTGTTCCTCACCTACCTGTTCGCGACCGGACTCGGCTGTTGCTTCGCTGCCGGATTGCTGCGCGGTGTCCGTCTGCCTTCGAAGTCCGCGCTGTTCGCTTCCGGGGCATGCCTCGGCTTGCTCGTCGCCACGAGAACCTTCGATGCCGTCGTCTGGGCCGTGGCCGTGGGGGGCTACATCGCCCTCGTCGAGCGGCACCGCTGGCGAGAACTGATGCGCCTCCTGCCCCCGTTCCTCGCCGGTGTCGTACCGCTGGTGGCGCTGCAACTGCTCCACAACTGGTCGACGACCGGCAGCCCCACCCAGTTCGCCATCACCGTCGCGGACCCGCTGGACCGGTTCGGGTTCGGGGACCGTCGCCTGATGCCGAGGCTGGACCCCGTCGACTACACGCCGGGCGTGGCGGCCAAAGGAACTCTCAAGCACCTCTTCTTCCTGCCGTGGTTCCTCGTCGGGGCACATGTCGGCGGCCTCGTCGCGATCCTGGGGGCCTGGTGGGAGAGACGACGAGCCGGAACAGGTCTGCTCGTCGTGCTGTGTCTGGCGTTTCCGATCGCCTACTTCCCCTTCTGGGGAATCCACATCTCGTCGTTGACGACCCGCATCAGCGGGCCGATCTACTACATCCCCGCATACGTCCCGATCTGCGCACTGCTCTCCCTGGGGCTGGTGGCGATCGCCAGGAGGCGCCCGGCGGCGCTGCTCGTGACCATCGCTGCGATCGTCACCGTCACCGTGCCGGTAGCGGTCGGTCGACTCGGTCTGAACCGGCAGCTCAGCCGGGTTCAGAACGCGTGGGCTCGAACCGCTGAGGAGATCCCGGACGGCTCGATCGTCGCCGTCTCTCCGTCCCCGTACCTCCTGTATCTCGCTCCCGAGGGCATCTCGCGGCCGGACCGGCCGGGCAGGTTGACCTACGTGACGGACGAGTCCCCGACGCTCGTCGAGTTCCTGGAGCGGAGTCGGCGCCGCGCCTTCGTCCTTCGACCGACCGTCCCAGCCGGCGAGCTGGCCCCGAGCGAACACACTCGGCCGTTCGGTGTCGAGGCCGTGCCCTTGGAAGTCGTGTCCGGTCCGACTCTCGACCTGGATGTGAAGGCGGTGTCTCCCGCCACCGGCGTGATGGTCGTGGACGTGACGGTCGACGAGACGCGCCGTTGGTCTGCACCGGTGCGAAGGGTCCGAGCAGGGGAGTCGACGACCGTCCAGGTGCTCATGGGGTCGAACAGCCGTCTCTCCGGGCGAGCCGGCGTGGCCATCGGCGACGCTCCCGCGACCGTGGACGTGACCGTCGGTTTCGGGCGAACCGCGACAGCCGCGCGATCCGCACCTCGGGTCAGGTACCGGGTCCTCCTCGACGGCGGCGACATGCTCCGCGCTCTGTCCCAGGGGCGCACCTATCGCCCGGTCGAAGCGGCATTGACGAAGGGCGAGCTTCGCTGGACCGATGGCGTCCCATCCGAGGACGTCGAGTTCGACATCAGCCAGAAGGTCTCCGCCGGCGGTTGAGCAGATCGGGAACGGCCGCTGCGACGACCACTCCGAGCGCGAGCCATCCGAGTTCGGGGCGGTGACCGAACCGCGCAACGAGCAACGTGACCGGCGCCAGGACTGCGGCGGCCCACGCAACGGCAGGCCGCCTCGACACGACGAATGCGAGGCATCCGGCGACGAATCCGATCCAGGCACGGCTGACCAGCCCTACGAACACTGCCGTCGCCACGGCCGCGACGAGCGCACTGGTCCAGGTCACGGAGCGGGGAGCGTCGCGGAGACCGATGAATGCAGGTGCATCGGATGGGACCGGCATCTTTTCGTCCGGGGAGGTTCGCAGCAGTATCAGCAGGGAGAGCACCACCATCGCAGCCGTCGTGACGAGGCCCCCCACGACCGTCCGCTGAGGTGTCCACGTGACCGTGATGTGCAGGCGTCCAGCCGATGCGGGAGTGATCAACCAACCGTTCGCATAGCCGTCCACGACGGTCCGCGGACCAGCAGAACCACCGTCCACCTGGATCTTCCAGCCACGGTTGGAGCTCTGGCCGAGGACGAACCAGAAGGGCCGCGTGCCTGCGTCGACGGTCGCTCGGACCTCGGTCATGCCGGTGGTGGACGACGTCACCGACGCGCCGATGTCGCTTCCGTCAGCGCCCGGGACCTTCGTGACGGCCTCGTCGTCGGAGCCGTCGGAACGGAGCCGGAGCGCGTCGACGTTCCACCCGGTGGAGGAGCCGATCGCGGAGCGGAGCCGGTGCGTACCACGGGCGAGGGCCACGGATCCGCAGGACGTCATGGTCGCGGTACCGGTCCGGTCGACGGGGGCGACCCGGACGGCGATGCCCTGCCCGTCCACCTCGAGGAGATCGGAACGGCAGGCGCTCCGGGGCGATCCGGTACCGCGTGTGTGCCAGCCGGTGCCTTCGATCTCCGCTATCGACACGGGCAGAGGCGAGTCGGTGCCTCCCGTCCCGTCAGCACTTCGCGGGTACGTGGCGTCGAAGACCACCCTGATCCGTTCCGCCGTCACGGGTCGTTCGAAGGGCACCTCGACCGTCGTGACGTGGCCTGCGGCCGAACTCTCCTTGGGCAACGGCACGGAACGGCTCGCAACCTTCCGCCCGTCGACGAGAACTGTCACGTGCTTCGGGAGCGAATGACGACCATCCGCGACCACGGCGAGGCGCAGAGCGTCGACGCTGTGACGAGGCACGCCGGTGAGGTCGATCCAGGAACCAGCGCCGGTCCCGAAGGCCGCTGTCCAGGCCGTGGAGCGGTCCCCGTCGAGGACCCTCGACGCACGCGAACCTGGCGAACCCTGCAACCTGCTCGAGGAGGTGGCCCGCACGGTGTCGTCGGTGCCGAAGAGGGTGTCCACCAGGTCGTCGGGCGCCGAGTCCGACACCCGAATGGTTCCGGACAAGCTGAAGGTGCGGCGGGAGGGGAGTGCGAAGGTCCGATCGAGGAGCCGCTCCTCGTCCTGGCGGGTCCAGTCGTCGGCCGAGCGTCGAAGCCGTGTGAGGACGACGTCGAGCGGCAGGGACGAGCTTCGTGCACCCGCGCGGCCCAGGAGGTCCGACGGGAGGCGAACCGTCTCGGTGACCGTGAGATCGGCGATCCTCAACTCGGCGATCCCGACGGCGTTGGCGAGTGACGGGTCGAAAGGTGGGGTGCTGACGCCGGTCAACTCGACATCGATCCTGTTGGTCGTCCGAGCCGGAAAGGTGACGACCTGTCCCGTCCTGGTGAGGGAGCGACCGTCGAGGGTCACGTCGATCGCGGGACCGTTCGAGGTGCGGATCCTGACCTTGGTGAGCACCCTGTCCCGAGGACCGTCCTGGGGCTGGACGATCGTCAGCCGGTCGATGCGTCGAGGCCGTTGAAGGGTGACCGTGAGGTGGTTGCCGGTCGGGTCGGCTCCACCGATACGCCAGGAGCTCTCGACGCTTCCGTCGAGAGCGGCCGTCGGTCTGTCGGCCGGTCGAGCAGCCCCTCCGCTGTCGGTGGCCGTGACGGTCGCACCGAACTGCTCCACGACGGACCGGTCTGCGTCGGTCTCGTTCGGATAGGAGTGGAGCCGGCTGTCGTAACCGGTCGGCTCGACGATCACCTCACCGGCTCTTTCCGTCGGACCCCTGGTGTCGCGCAACGAGTAGAACCACGTCTGGATCCGCCGCCGGTTCGAGTCGGTGAGCAACAGGTGCGGCGACCGTCCCAACACATCGTCGAACTGGGCGTTCGTCAGTGCCGCGGACCCGACGACCAGACGTCGACCGTCGACGACGCCAGCAGCCGCTGCGTCCACGATCCCGTCGGCGTCTCCGCCGAGCAGGATCGGCCCGTCGGCCGAGGCGACCCGCACGATCGGCTGGGGCTGTCGAACCGAGAGGACCGCAACCGGCGGAATGGCCAAGGTGCGCTCCGGGGAGGTGGGTGACAGGTCGCTCGGTACCAACGGGACGAGGGCCGAAGGTGCGCTCGGCCGCGACGGTGATCCGAACGCAACCGGTCCGTCGAGGCCGGGAGCCGGTGGTTCCGCGATCGTGCTCCAGACCTGCGACGGCGTGGGAAGCCCGAAACGTTCGATCGCCAGGTCCGAACGGACGAGAACGTCGCCCACGCCGAGCAGCCTCGCCACCGGTGCGATACTCGACGGGTCGAGTACGCCGTTCTGGAGGCGTCGGTCCAGTGCGTCGAGCAGGAGCGCGGATTCGCTGGAGCCTTGTGGGAGCACTTCCCGGGCGATGAACGGCCTGTCCAGCAGCAGAGGGGCTATCGGTTCGATGGCGTTCCCCCACCTGTACGCCGCGAAGTTCGCTCCTGGTAGAGCCAGCACCCTGGTGCCCTCGCCCCGACCGTCCAGGTAGCGGGTCGCGTCCTTCCAATAGCCGGGAAGTTCCTGTGGGCGTTCGGCCGGCGGTGAGAGCATCCCAACCTTGAGGACCGGTGAGAGTCCGGCGAGAGCAGCCAGGCAGACGACCGACGCGAAGGCCGCCCGGATGCGCATGGGCATCGCTCGGACTGCAGCGGAGACCGCCAATGCCATGCCCAGCACGACGAGAGGAACGATGCGCGGTGCGTTGCGGAACGCGAGGCCGGCCGAGGACGACTCGGTGAACCAACGGAACGCTCGGCCGTAGAGGCTCGGGTGGTCGTAGGGCCATGCTCCGACGGCGACGACGGCGGCTGCAACCATGGCGAGTGCCACGCCGCGCCCCCGCCAGCGGGCGATCGACAGGGCGGCAAGGGCGATTGCGGGCACCACGAGTGACGCCAGGACGACGAGGTCATTGGTGTCGTAGTAGGGCGACTGGACGACCGCCGGGCCGAGTCGGTCTCCGCCGTAGAAGAACCAGTTCCCGAGACCCCTCAGGACGTCGTCCGGGCTGGATCTGGACGAAACGGTCCGCAGATTCTCCGTCACCGCGAGGATGTCCATTCCGTACGCCGACTGGACCCGGAGGGCCGCTATCCACGCTGCGCACATCGGGACGGTGACGGCGGCGATGCGGACTGCGGTCCCGGCCGCGCGTCGGGCATTGCCGCGGACGGCGTCGGCGACGATCAGGACGCACGGACCGAGACCGACGAGCAGCAGGGTCGGCGCGTTGACCCCTGCAACGGTGAACACGACGAGGGCGAAGGCTGCGGGGTGTCTCCAGCCGCCTCGGTGGAGCGCCCTCCGGGTCAGTTCGAACAGCCACGGGAGGCCGGCCCAGGGCAGGAGGAGGACCGACATCTGCGCTGTGAACGCGAACTGGTACGGCGTCGACGCGTATACGAACGCGGCTGCGAGCGCAGCGGCACGACCGTGGCCGAGCGAACGGACGAGCCAGCGGACACCCATCGCGGCGGCGAAGGTGATCGTTCCGAGCCAGAGACGTTGAGCGATCCAGTCCGGTACTCGGATCAGGTCGAAGAACCAGAACCAGGGACCCATCGGCCACAGGTATCCCAGGTGCTGATGCGGGACCGTTCCGGCTCCGACTCCTGGGTCCCAGAGGCTGAGCGCCTCCCGGAGGAACCCCGAAGGAGCTACGTAGAGAGCTTGCTTGCTGTCCGACGCGAGGCGTCCTGGGGCCGAGAGGAGGAACGGGAGGTAGGCGACCACTACCAGGGCGACGGCGTCCCACTGAGGTCTGAGGGAGGGCCGGCGCCGGGCCACTAGGGTTGCCATGGCATCCCGATGGTAACGAGGCCCCTGGTCGCCTCCGGGCCACGCGGTGTCGAGACCGCCCGGCCGTGCCACTGGACCCGATGACAGACGTCCCTCTCCGTCGAGACGAGCCCGAAGACGATCTCGTCGAGCGCGACGGCGGGCGGCTACCGCATCCGTCGGGGTCCTGGTGGCCGCTCGTCCCGGTGGCGCTCCTCGCGTACGTGCCGTTCCTGGCGACGAGACCCGGGTTGATCAGCGCCGACACGAAGTCGTACCTGTACCTCGATCCCGGGCGCCTGCTGTCCCGTGCTTGGTCCATGTGGGACCCGAACGTCGGTCTCGGCACTGTGTCGCACCAGACCATCGGGTACCTCTGGCCGATGGGACCATGGTTCTGGTTCTTCGATCTGATCGGGGTGCCCGACTGGGTGGCGCAACGACTGTGGTGGGGGACGCTCGTGTTCGCGGCGACATCAGGTGCTGCGTACCTGTTCCGACGCTTCGAGTTGCCTGCCGTCGCCTTGTGGCCTGCCGCCGTTGCCTTCGGGCTGAGTCCTTATGCGGTCGCTTACCTGGGGCGGCTGTCAGGGGTGCTCCTTCCGGCGGTCGGCCTGCCCTGGCTGCTCGCGTTCACGATCCAAGCGACGAGATCGAAGGGATGGCGGTATCCGGCTTTGTTCGCCCTGACCGTCACGACCGTCGGCAGCGTGAACCTGACGGCACTGGCACTCGTCGGGATCGGTCCACTGACCTGGATCATCTTCGTCGTGGTCAGCGGCAGGGTCCGGTGGTCGGAGGCACTCGCCGTGGTCGGTCGGATCGGGGCGCTGACCCTGCCCACGTCGGCCTGGTGGCTGGCGGGCCTGTCGGTTCAGGCGACGAACGGGATCGACATCGTCCGCTACTCGGAGACCGCCGAGGTGGTGGCTCGGACGTCCATTGCGCTCGAAGTCCTCCGAGGCCTGGGCTACTGGTTCTTCTACGGAGGCGACAAGGTCGAACTCTGGATCGAGCCGAGCTTCCAGTACACGAAACGCCGGATCATCTACCTGGGGACCTTCGCGTTGCCGTGGTTGGCGATGCTGAGCGGCGCCGTCAGCCGATGGCGGCACCGCACCTACTTCGTGATGCTGCTCGTCGTCGGTGTGGTCGTGTCGGTCGGGGCGAACCCGTGGCAGGACCCGTCTCCCGTAGGTGCGGCGATCAAGTGGTTCCTCGGCACCGACCGTGGGCTGGCCTTCCGCAGCCTGCCGAGGGCGGTCCCACTCGTCGCGCTGGCCTCCGCAGCCCTCATCGGCGGCCTCCTTTCCGGACTCCGCGACCGCAAGCCCGTCGTCGCCCGCGTCTCGGCGGTGGCCGTACTCGTGGCTGCCGTCTTCGGGATGGTGCCCATGTGGCAGCGGTCGATCGTCCAGGACGGCCTGGCGCGAAGCACGGTCCCCGGATACTGGAAGGAAGCCGCCCGGGTCCTCGATGAGCGCGACGACGGTACCCGGGTGCTGGCGGTTCCCGGCAGCGACTTCGCGTCCTACCGCTGGGGCAACACGGTTGATCCGATCCTTCCCGGTCTGATGGACCGTCCGTTCGTCGCCCGTGAACTCGTGCCGTACGGGACGCCCCCCTCAGCGGATCTTCTGAACGACTTCGACCTGCCGATCCAGGAACGGACGCTCCAACCGCAGGCGATCGCCCCCGTCGCACGGCTGATGCGAGTCGGCGACATCCTCGTGCGCAGCGACCTCCAGTACGAGAGGTACAACCTGGCTCGGCCACGGCTCGTGTGGGAGCTGTTCCGGGACGCTCCCGGCCTCGGCACCCCCATCGAGCTGTCGGGCCCTTGGGTGAATCAACCGCTCGAACGTCTCCAGATGCACGACGAGGTTTGGTTGAGCAGGGAACTCGGTCTACCCGACCCTCCCGTCGCGGCGATCATCCCCGTCACCGACAGCAGACCCATCTACGACGTGAAGCCGGCCGACGGTGCCGTCCTGCTGTCGGGTGACGGTGCCGGCATAGTCGATGCTGCGACGGCTCGACGGATCGACGGGAACGAACTGATCCGTTACAGCGGAAGCCTCGACGCGGCCGAGATCGAGGCCGAGCTCCGCCGTGGGGCGTCGCTCGTGGTCACCGACACGAACCGAAAACGTGGGGAGCGTTGGGGCACCCTGCGGCACACGCGCGGTCAGACGGAGCAGGCGGACGAACCGAAACTGGAGGAGGACCTGACCGACAACAGGCTCCCCCGTTTCGAGGGTCGAGGGTCCGACGTCCAGACGGTCACCGTCCAACGTGGGGGCATACGGGCCTTCGCAACCTCCTACGGGAATCCGATCACCTTCGTCGCCGACGCTCGCCCAGCGCTGGCCGTCGACGGGAACCCCGACACGCAGTGGGCCACTGCGGCGTTCACGGATGCGCGTGGTGAGCGCCTGGTACTCGCTCTCGACGAGCCGTTGTCGTTCGATCACCTGACCCTCCAACAACTTCCGGTTTCGCGGACGACGCGTGCGATCACGAAGGTCCGACTCGATTTCGGTGACGGTCGTCCGCTCGAGGTGTCGCTCGGGAAGGTCTCGCGGACGTCGCCGGGACAGCGCATAGACGTCGGTACGCGTCGGACCTCGAAGGTGACGATCACGATCGTCGCGGACTCTCTCGGGAACCCTGTGCTCTACGGCGACGTGGGCCCCGTCGGCTTCGCCGAGGTCCGCCTGGGAGACGATCCACCACACGTGGACGAGACGGTTCGGATGCCCACGGACCTCGTCGATGCCGTGTCCCGTAGCCGGGGCCGAGCGCGAGCGGCGCGTCTCACCTACGTGCTCACCCGTGTTCGTCAGGACGCGACCGACCGCACGCGGGACGACGACGAGCGCGCGATGGCTCGGACCTTCCGCGTGCCGGGAGCGAGGGGCTTCACCCTGAAGGGTGTCGCCCGGATCTCCCCTCGCGCGGATGACGCGGTCATCGATGAACTGCTCGGCACGACCTCCTCGGAACTGGTGAGCGTCGTGTCGAACCATCGGCTCGACGGTTCCCGGACCGACCGGGCCAGCGCCGCTCTCGACGGCAACCCGAAGACCGCCTGGACGAGTCGCTTCGTTCGTCCCGCCGGTTCCACGATCACCGTGACGACCCGGTCGAAACGATCCTTCGATCGCCTCGACCTTCGGGTGGTGTCGGATCTGGCCCACTCCACGCCGAAGACCGTCGAGGTCGCCGTCGACGGACGCGTCGTCACGCGGCGGGAGCTACAGAGCATCGAGCCTGGTGCGCTCGGCACGACGACCCGGGTTCCGATCACGTTCCCTTCCACGGAGGGACGCAGACTCACCGTCAAGGTCACCGCCGTGCACAAGGTGACATCGTTCGACTGGAACTCGAACGATCCCGTCGCCCATCCGATCGCCATCGCGGAGTTGGGTGTTCCCGGACTGCGAGTCGACGCCGCTCCCACGCGCTTCGACGATCGTTGCCGATCGGACATCCTGACGCTCGATGGGAAGCCGCTCCCGGTGAGCATCAGCGGATCGTCGGTCGATGCCCAGGCGGGGCGTCCTCTCGACGTGAAGCTCTGCGACTCGGACGCTGTTCGCCTCACCGCCGGTGATCACGAACTCGACGCGAGAGCGGGTGTCGACAACGGACTGGACATCGACCAGCTGGTGATCGACTCGTCGGGCACGGGCGGAGCAGGATCGACCCGGGGCTCCGGCGGTACCACCGACAGCGTGCCTCGGGTGGAGGTTTCCCACGAAGGCCGTGACTCCTCGACGATGAGGATCAGCGGTCTCGAACCCGGTAAGCCGGTGTGGGTGATCCTCGGCCAGAGCTTCTCCGACGGCTGGAAGGCGACTGTCGAGGGTGGACCTGACCTGGGTGCCCCGAAACTCGTGGACGGGTTCGCGAACGGCTGGTTTGTCACACCCGAGAGCAGCTCGATCGTCGTACGGACGGAGTTCGTGCCACAGAAGCGCGTCGACATCGCTCTCGTACTGTCGGCTCTCGCGCTCGTCGTGACCCTGTTCCTCGCGCTGCGTCGTCCTTCGGTTGCCGGGCCGGTGGACGCGGCCGATGGCTCCGTGGCGCTCGACGCGGGGCAGCCCACCGGACTGCGTACCGGGGTCGTCGTCGCCATCGCCACTGCGGCGGTCGTGTTCCTCGTGTCCACGCCGATCGTCGCCGTGGGGATCGGTGTCGCCGCAGGCCTGGCGTCGGTGCGATCAGGCTGGCGACGCTTCATGCACCTGCTCCCGGCCGCCCTTCTCATGGCATCGGTGGCCGTGGCGCTATGGATCGACGTCCGTGACGACGTCCCGGCCGGTATCGAGTGGGTGACCACCATCGAACCCGCACATCCCGTTGCGATGGCAGCGGTCTGTGCCCTGGCGGCTGATCAGGTCGTCGACCTGCTGTGGCGGCGTCGCCGGCGCCGGGACGGAAGCGAAGACTCCCGGCTTCCGGAGGAGGAGTGAAGTCCTCTCAGTCCTTGGTGGCGACTGCGTTCGGGGTGACGTTCATCTTCGGCACGTAGTCCGCGACGGTCACGTCTCGGGCATCACCGCCCAGTGTCGATCGGAGTTCGTCCCGACAGCTCCTACAAGGGCCGTAGTAGGTCTCGACGACGGTCGATCGGCAGCGTGGGCAGGCGAACTCCAGGTTCTCGGGCACGGGATCGACGACAGTCATCGAGCTAAAGGTTCGCGCGTCGACCGGTTCGCGCAGGGGATCACGCCGACCGAAGGTCTCGGACGTTCTCGGAGACCTCACCGAGGACCGTCACCGGTTCGAGTCTCCTGATCGCGATGATCTCGGCCGTTCGGAAGCTCGCAACCCGCGTGCTCCACGTGTCGACGGTCGTCCGGCCGGACGCGTTGGCGAAGAAAGTGGTCATCTGACCCTCCTGCTGGTACGCGTCGGCTCCGTCGATGCGCTCGGTCGAACGGTCCTTCAGGGTGACGTTGTAGCTGGACATGGCGACCTCCTCCTCGCTCCCCGCATTTGTACGACGGGACGGGTGTGCGAAACGAGTGGGTCAACCCTGTGGATTCGAGAAGTTGTCCACAGGTCAGTCCGGACGGATGTCCCGGGGGGAGTAGCGCGGTCCGCGCCGTGGCGCCCGGATCCCGGCAGCCTCGATCAGGCGCACGACCCGTCCTCGGTGCCCGGGGAACAATGCGAGCGCATCGAGCATCGCCTCGTCGTCGTCGACCGCTTCCCCGGTCAACGCCCAGGTCACGTCAGCCGGCAGGTGGGCATCTCCGACGGGTACCGCGTCTGCGTCACCGAGTGCGACGAGGGCGGTCCGGGCGACGGTCCAACGACCGACGCCGGTGACACGGAGAAGGGCGGACTCGGCGTCCTCGAGCGGCTCGGAAGCCAGGGCGTCCAGCCTCGACGCCGAACGGGCCACCCGACGCACCGTCTCGGCGCGCTCCCGTTCGACGCCGCACACGTGAAGGTCGTAATAGGCGGTGCCGGCGAGGACCGAGGGATCGACGGGAAGGAGAAGTTCGGCCGGCCCCGGTGCCGGCTCGCCCCAACTGCGCACGATCTGGGACTGCGCGCGTCGAGCCTCGAAGGTGGTGACGCGCTGTTCCAGGACGTTCGCGACCAGCGCCTCCACGACGGCACCCGAGCGTGGGACCCGATGGTCTGACATCTCGTGCCAGATTCGAGCCATCAGAGGATGGTCCGGCTCGAATCCCGACGAATCGTCGGTCGCTCCGATCAGGTCGGGGACCTGATCGAGGATCGCCTCCGCTCCGTCGCCCCACGCCGTCGCGTGCACGAGGTCACCGTCCGGTACCAGCCGAAGGGTCGAAGGGCCACCGGGGGTCCGTGTGGCTCGCCAGATCCCGTCCGCCGCGACTCGGCACGTCGGGTCGTGGCGTCCGCGTCGCAGACCGTGCCAAGTGCCGACGATGTCGACGGGGTGCGCAAGGTGAACGGTTCGCTCGATCATGACGGATGCGGCCGAACACGCTCGTCGGTCTGACGTCGACGCTACCGGGACGGGAGGTGAGGCTGCGAGGCGAACCGGAACGGGCGGACTCGCAGGTCAGGCGCCGGTCGCCACTCGTCGGGCCCACGGATAGTCCGGCTTGCCGCTGGGACTCCTCTGGACCTGCTCGACGATCACCAGGTCCCGCGGCAACTTGTAGCCGGCGAGGTGAGCGGACGCGGTGGAACGGATCTCCTCGAGTGTGACGGAACCTCCGGGACGCAGAGCGACGACCGCCACGACTTCCTGTCCCCAGCGTTCGTCGGGACGACCTACGACGATGGCGTCATACACGGCAGGGTGGGCCTTGACGGCCTGTTCCACCTCCTCGGCGAAGACCTTCTCGCCCCCGGTGTTGATCGTGCCCGACTGGCGGCCATGGAGTTCGATCCGGCCGTCGTCCCCCCAGGTGGCACGATCGCCGGCCACCGCCCACCTGACGCCGTCGATGACGGGGAAGGTTTCCTTCGTCTTGGCCTCGTCGCCGAGGTAGCCGCGCGGGACACGCCCGCCCTTGGCCAGCCAACCCTCACGGCGGTCACCCGGTGGGATCAGAGCTTCGAGGCCGTCGTCGACGATCGCAGTGTTCTCCCCGGGCTCGAAGTGGTTGTCCGCCGAACCCGGACGGGAGCGGGCGACTGCCTGACGGCCGGATTCCGACGAACCGAGCACGTCGACGACCGTCACGTTGGGCATCAGTTCCAGCAGCTCTGCACGGACCGACGGCGAGAGAACCGCTCCGCCGGTAAGGACATGGCGGAGGTGGGTCAGATCCCTGGGGGACCTTCGCTGTTCCTCGACAAGCGGACGGGCGAACGCGTCACCGACGATCAGAAGGGAGGTGACGTCCTCCTTTGCGCAGGTGTCGAGAACGTCGGCCGGATCCAGCCGGTCCGTGACCGATTGGATCACCACCGTTCCGCCGGAAAGCCACGCGCTCAACGCGTTCCAATGTGCTGCGCCGTGCATGAGCGGGGGCGCCGGCAGCGCCCTGAGGGTGCGAGCCGACACCCGCTCCACGAGCTGCTCCACCGACTCGAAGTCAGTCCCGTCGGGCTGCCTGACCCCGAGTGCGGCGACGAGGAAGTCGGCCTGACGCCACAGAACCCCCTTGGGGTTCCCGGTGGTTCCTCCCGTGTACACGACGTAGAAGTCGTCGGGAAGCCAGTCGACTGCCGGGCGTGCCGGGGAGGAAGCAGCCAGTGCCTCCTCGTAGTCGATCGCGCCCGGCAAGAGTTCGTCGTCGGTGCCGTCGTCGACCCTCAGCAGCAGGCGAGGAGCAGTGTCGAGCTTGGGCAGGACTTCACCGAGGGCGCCCGCGAACCGACCGTGATAGATGATCGCCGCCGCCTCGGCATCGTTGAACAGGTAGAGCAGCTCGTCGGCCACATAGCGGTAGTTGACGTTGAACGCCGCTGCTCCCGCCTTTGCAGCACCGAGCATTCCCTCCAGGTAGGCGTTCGAGTTCGTCAGATAGAGAGCGACGTGGTCGTGCGGGGACTCCCACGCAGCGCAGTCGTGCAGGGAACGGTGCCTGCCGATGCCGTGGTCTCCGAGAAGGTTCCCGAGCCGTCTCGTCCGCTCGGTCACCTCGCGCCAGGTCCACGATCGCCCCCGCCAGACCAGGCACGGGCGATCGGGGACCTTGGCAGCGACTGCCTCATGGGACGCCGCGAGGTTGAGCTCCACGGCCGTGTCAGTCGTCCTCGACCGTCACCCGCTCGATCACGACGTCCTCCACCGGACGGTCGCCGCGCCCTGTAGGCGTAGTGGCGATGGCATCCACGACCGCCTTGCTCGCGTCGTCGGCGACCTCACCGAAGATCGTGTGGCGGTTCTGGAGGTGCGGGGTGGGCGCAACCGTGACGAAGAACTGCGAACCGTTGGTGCCCGGACCAGCGTTCGCCATGGCCAGCACGTAGGGGTGATCGAAGGTGAGCCCGGGAGCGAACTCGTCCTCGAAGTCGTAGCCGGGACCGCCGTTGCCGATCCCCTTCGGGCAGCCTCCCTGGATCATGAAACCTGCGATGACGCGATGGAAGATGATCCCGTCGTAGAAGGGAGCGGTCCGGTCGCGGCCGAGTTCCTGGTCCCGCCAGGTGGGTTCGCCCTTGGCGAGGCTCGTGAAGTTCGCGACGGTCTTTGGCGCCTGGTCGGGGAACAGTTCGAGGCGGATGTCGCCTCGGTTCGTGTGAAGGGTTGCGTGCATCGTCCGATCCTGCCATGCGGACGGTCCGGGTACGCACCCGGGATGCGGATCGGATCTACGAGGTGCGCAGATCTACGAGCGTCTCACCCGGCGCCAGCGGATGGTGGCAGGCGACGAAATGGTCGGCACCGATGCCGTGCATCTCGGGAACCTCCTGCTTGCACTGCTCGTCGGCACGCGGGCAGCGGGTACGGAAACGACATCCCGACGGAGGTGACAGGGGAGAGGGGATCTCGCCGCCGAGAGTCGTACGCTCGTCCGGGCGGACCGCCGGATCGGGCACGGGGATCGCGCTCAGCAAGGCAGCCGTGTACGGGTGCGCGGGCGCCTGGTACAGGACGTCGGGATCTCCGACCTCGCAGAGCCTGCCCAGGTACATGACCGCCACCCTGTCGCTGATGTTCTTCACGACGGCGAGGTCGTGAGCGATGAAGATGAGCGTCAGGCCGTACTGCTCCTTCATGTCCTCGAGAAGGTTCAGGATCTGGGCCTGCACGGAAACGTCGAGAGCGGACACGGGCTCGTCGCAGACGATCAATGCCGGTTCTGTAGCCACGGCACGAGCGATCGAGATCCGCTGACACTGGCCACCCGAGAACTGGTGAGCCCGCCGTCCACGTGCGACCGTCGGATCGAGACCGACCGTCACGAGCAGGTCGTCGACCTTCTTCTGACGTTCGTCCTTGGTCCCTTTGCCCCAGATGTCGAGACCCTCCGCCACGAGCTGTTCGACCTTGCGACGTGGGTTCAGCGACGAGATCGGATCCTGGAAGATCATCTGGAGCTTCGTACGGACCTGCCGAAGGTCCCGTCCGCCGAGTGTCGTGATGTCCGTGCCCTCGAAGGTCACGGTTCCCGACGTCGGTGGTGGTAGCTGGAGGATCGCCTTACCCGTCGTGCTCTTGCCGCAGCCCGACTCGCCCACGAGGCCGAGAGTCTCACCCTTCAGGACATCGAGACTGATGTTGCTGACGGCATGGACCTTCTGTCCCCGAGATGCGGGGAACTCGACCACGAGGTCCTCGACTCGGAGCAGGACTCGATCTCGGTCGCGCAGGTGCGCCGTACCGGTGCCGGCCATCAGTTGGTGGCCCTGTTCGTGGCGGAGGTGGGTTGAGGCACTGCGACCGATCCTGAGACGGGGAAGTGGCAAGCGACCAGGTGTTCCGTATTGTCGCCGTCCGGCTGGAGTACCGGTTCCTCGGTTCGACAGCGGTCCTGCGCGTAGGGACAGCGGGGTGCGAACTTGCAGCCCTGCGGAAGGTTGACGAGATCCGGCGGCCTGCCGTCGATCGCCTCCAGACGAGTGTGCTTGGCCATCTCGAGCTTCGGGATCGATCGGAGGAGCGCCTGCGTGTACGGATGGCGGACCCGTCCGAACAACTCTTTCGCCGGCGCCTTCTCGACGATCTGACCCGCGTACATCACGGCGATGTCGTGGGCGCGTCCTGCCACCACGCCGAGGTCGTGGGTCACGAGGATCATCGACATCTGCCGGTCACGCTGGAGCGCCTGGAGCAGGTCGAGGATCTGTGCCTGAACGGTCACATCCAGGGCCGTCGTTGGTTCGTCGGCGAAGAGCATCCGTGGACCGCAGGCGAGCGCGATCGCGATCATCACGCGTTGGCGCATGCCACCCGACATCTCGTGCGGATACTGGCGGAGCCTTCTGTCCGGCTGGGGAATGCCCACCGAACGCAGCAGCTCCAGGGCCGTCTCGTTGGCCACCGTCCGGGAGATGTCCAGGTGTTCGTGGAGTGACTCGGTGATCTGCTTGCCGACTCGGACCACCGGGTTGAGGGCGGTCATCGGATCCTGGAAGATCATCGACATCTGATCCCCCCAGAGGGTCCGCATCCGCTTGGGGGAGATGTCGAGAACGTCCTGACCGGCGAAGCGGACCGATCCCGTCCGGCTCGCGTTCGAGGGCATCAGGCCCATGATCGATCGGGACAGCACCGACTTGCCCGAGCCGGACTCGCCGACGACGCCGAGGGTGCGGCCGCGGCGAAGGTCGAACGAGACACCGCGGACCGCGTGGACCGTGCCGCGTGGGGAGGAAAACCTCGTGTGGAGGTTCTCGACCTCCAGCAGTACCTCGTCCGGTTCGACGGCGGCGAAGACGCCGTCGGATGCGTTGGATGCAGCAGGGGCTGTGGTGGATCCGGTCACAGGGCGCTCTCTCTCACGTCGAACCGGTCCCGGATCGCGTCGCCCAGGAAGTTCAGGGACAGCACGGTCACGAACAGGGCGATGATCGGCACGAACATCAGGAACGGTGCGTCCTCCATCTGGCTCTTGCCGTCGACGATCATCGTGCCCCAGGTGGTCTCGGGCGGTTCGACGCTCGCACCGAGGATCGCGAGGCTGCCCTCGGCGACGATGGCGATCGCGATGCCGAGGAGGGCGATGTAGACCATCGCGGGTAGGACGTTCGGCAGGATCTCGCGGAAGAGGATCCGTCGATCGGTCGCTCCCTGGGCCCGCGCTGCGGTGACGAAGTCGCGCTGGGACCAGGCCATGGTCGAGGCACGGGTGATGCGGGCGATCAGCGGGATCGAGACGACCGCGAGGGTGAGGACCAGGATCCAGAGGGGATCCATGCCCGATCCCGAGGTCGGGTCACCCTTGAGCACGGCGACGAGCGCGAGCGCGAGCACCAGTGCGGGGATGGCCAGGAGGATGTCGAAAAGCCCGGCGAGGACCTTTCCGATCCAATTCCGGTAGTAGCCGGACAGAAGACCGAGCAGACCTCCGATGAGGAAACCGGCGCTGATCGATCCGACCGAGATGATCACCGAGTTCCGTCCGCCGTAGACGAGCCGGGCGAGGACGTCGCGGCCGTTCGCATCCAATCCGAGCAGGAACCCGCCTTGTCCGGGTGCCAGCAACGGAGTGCCCAACTCGGCGTACGGGTCCTCGAAGGGCAGGAAGTCGGCGAACACGACGATGAAAGCGAGAGCGGAGAGCCATCCGACCGACAGCCACCCGGCGATGCCGAGGGACTTCTTGGAGGAGATCTCGGCTTCGCCGTCGGAAGCGGGGTCGGAAGGAACTTCGGCCTCGACGGTGGGGGTGGCGAGGTCGGTCATGCGGCACGCTCACGAATTCTGGGGTCGAGCAAGGTGTAGAGGTAGTCGACGAGGAAATTGAGCAGCACGAACACGATGGCGATGATCGCCACGTAGCTCTGAAGCGCCACGTACTGACGGGCGAGGATCGCGTACGCGATCTGCATGCCCATGCCGGGGATGCTGAACAGCGCTTCCACGACGATGGTGCCGCCGATCAGGTTTCCCACGTTCAGGCCGACGACGGTGAGCAGGGTGAGGCTCGAAGGCCGGAGGGCGTGTCGCCACATCACCCGACGGTTAGAGATGCCCTTGGACTTCGCCATCAGGATGAAGTCCTCCTGAAGCGTGGCGATCAGGTCCGAACGCAAGAGGCGCATGTACACGGCGATCTGACCCAAGGACAGCGATATCACCGGTATGACGACGGACTTGAAGTGCTCGACGAGGTCGTCGGTGGGAGATGTGTAACCGGTGGCCGGTAGCCACCCCATCTTCACCGCGAACACGTAGGAGAGGAGCAGGGCCACGGCGAAGCCGGGTAACGAGAGGAAGCTGAATGCCATGCCGCCTATCAGCTTGTCGATGAGTTTGCCGTTCTTGTACGCCGAGAGGATCGCCAAAGGTATCGACAGCAGGATCGCGACGATCTGCGTGTAGAGGATCAACAGGGCCGATATCGGAGCGGCGCTCTTCACCGTCTTGCTGACGGGGTTGGTACCGGTCGACGAGTACAGGTTGCCCATGTCGCCGGTCACGAACCGACCTGCCCACCGAGCCCAGCGGACGACGAGTGGCTTGTCGAGGTCGTTCTGCTCCCGGAACTTCTGACGCTGGACCTGACCGGGCGTGTTGTCGAACGGGATGACCAGCACTTCCGGCTTGCCGGGCACCAATGACATCAGGGCGACCGTGAAGAACGTCACGACCACGAACACGACCGCCAACTGAAGCAGCCTTGCGCCCAGATCTCTCAACAAGTCATTTCCTCAATGTTCGGGTTGGACCCGTTGCGGGACCGGCTGCGACCGGTCCCGCAACGGTGAGTCCAGGGTGGGTGCTACTTGGAGATCCAGAGACCGATCAGCGAGTGCCCGACGGCGAGGCCGAGGCTCGGCTTGCGGGCCGGATCGTCGGTCGTTGCGGGCCCGGGCTTGGAGGCGTCCTCACCCGGAAGAGGCGGACCGAGGATCCCGTGGACGTTCGAGCTTTCCGCTATGGCCCACGGTGTGAACCACGTCCAGAGCCCGTAGACCTGCGAACCCATCTGCTTGTCCAGGGTCTCGTAGATCTTCTCCCGCTTGGTCGGGTCCGGCTCCGAGCGGCCGTCGTCGAGCGCCTTGTCGACGACCTTGTCGGCGAAGCCGGCGAAGTTGACCGGGTTGCTGGCGTAGCCCTCGGGGTTGGCACCACCGCTGTGGAACCAGACGTAGAGGGAGTCCGGGTCACCACCGGGGTAGTTGCGGAAGGTCATCGCCTGGAAGTCGCGACCGATCGCGTCGTTGATCAGCGCCGCCTGGTCGCGGTAGCGGATCTTCACCGTGACACCGATCGCCTTGGCACGCGTCTGCACGAGTTGGACGAGTTGCTTCACAGCAGGATCGGGCGTGGAGGAGAGGGTGAACTCGGACTTGTGGCCCTCGCCCACGTACTCCTGCACGAGGGCACGTGCCGCCTTCTGGTTGTAGGCGGGGAACCCGGTGTCCTTCACGAAGCCGAGTGACCCGGGGGAGATGGGTCCGTTGGCGATCGTGTTCAGGCCACTGTTGACGATCTCGTTGATCTGTTCACGGTTGGCTGCCATCGCCATGGCCTTGCGCATGCGGACGTCGTTGAACGGCGGCTTGGTGGCGTTCAACTGGAGGAATGCGACCTCGGCCTGCTCCTCGGAGACGTACATGTTGATCTTGCCGTCCTCGCGGAGCTTCCACAGCTTGTTCGCGATGTCCATCGAGTTGGTGGTGTGCATCAGGTTGATGTCACCGGCCTGGAGGGCCTGATTGCGGACCTGTCCGTCCGTGATCGGCCGGAACTCGATCCCGTCCGCGTAGGGGTACGGCTTGCCGTCCGGCGCGATCTGCCAGTAGTTCGGGTTCCGCTTGGCCACGAGCTTCGAGTTCTCGGTCCAGGAGACGAGTTGGAACGGGCCGGTGCCGATGAGCTTCTTGTCGCAGTTGTCCGAATCGAGCTGGGCCTGGCCGACGATGCCGAGGCGGCTGGAGGAGAAGAGGTAGGCCGGGAATGCGACCCAGGGCTTCTTCGTGGTCACCTTCACGGTCAGAGGACCTGTCACCTCGACGGTGTCGATGTTGGAGAGCACGAACGTGAACAACAGGGACGAGCGGCCCGGGTACTTGCCTCGGTAGGCGTCGAGGTTGTTCTTGACCACCTCGGCGGTGAGGTCGGACCCGTCCGAGAACTTGATGCCCTTGCGAAGGGTGATCGTCCACTCGTCGTAGGTGGCGTTGTGGTCGAGCTTCTGGGCGAGGTACGGCACGTACTCGCCCTTCTCGTTCGGGACGGTGAGCGTGTCGTACAACGCACGAACGACCAACATGCCGGAGATCGCGAGCTGGGCCTCGGGTAGGCAGTAGGAGGCGGTGTCGGCTTCGACGCCGTACTTGAGAGTTCCACCGCGGACCGGCTTGCCGGCTTCAGCAAGGCCGGACTCCCCGTCGGCGGCTGTCAGGTGCTTCTCCTTGAGGCTGACCTCGTTGGTCTCGCCCTCCTTCTTGCCGCCGCAGGATGTGGCGACCAGGGAGAGTGCAAGGAGGCCGAGGGCCACCTTTCGGGTTGCTCTCCGAGCTCCGAGTCTCATTCTGTCCCCTTGGGTTTGACGTTCGATCGAGCGCCGCGTCACCGCGGGCACATCGAGTGACCGAAACCATAGCGGTGTCACGCGCGGCGTTCAGTCCGTCGCTCTGGCGAGCGTTCCAGCGGGGTTCAGGAACGGTCGATCCACACTCCGACGAGCGAGTGACCGGTCACCAACTGCTTGCCGGGCTCGCTACCGTCGGGCAGCTTCGGCCCGAGGATCCCGTGCACGTCGGCCGACTCGGCCACCGCCCACGGCGAATACCAGAGGTAGATGTTGTACTGCTGCTTGGCGAACTGGCGGTTGAGCGTCTCGTAGGCCTGGCGGCGCTTGGCCGTGTCGCTCTCGGTACGGCCGATGCGGAGGCTCCGGTTGATCACGTCGTCGTCGAAGCGACCGAAGTTGAGGATCGTCCCGCCGTACCACCAGTGGTAGTTCGTGTCCGGATCCTCGCTCGGTTGGTTCCGGAAGTCGGCGATGTCGTAGTCGCCGGCGATGACCTTGTTGATGAGTTCCACCTGGTCGACGGTGACGACCTCGACCTGGAAACCGGCCGCATTGAGCATCTGACGGACGAGGTCGGCTCGAACCACCGAGCTCGCCTCTGCGTCGACGAGATAGCGGACCTTCACGCTCTGGCCGCTCGCCTTCAGTTTGCGGACGGCGTCCTTGGCGGCGTCGAGGTCGAACTCGGGTCGACCCGGGTCCTCCAGGTAGCCCAAAGTTCCCGGGGCGAACGGCCCGTCGGCCGGGGTCGCGAAGCCGTGGTTCTCGACCTCGTTCAGCTTCGAGCGGTCGATCGCCTGGGCGATCGCACGGCGGGCCTCGACCTTCGCCAGGATCGGCGCCTTGTCGCTCTTGACGTTGATGATCAGGTAGCTGGTCTCGGTGTGCTCCTCGGAGATCATCAGGTTGATGTCACCGGAGTCCTTCAGCTGTGCGAGCGCTCCCTCCATGTCGCGCATGGTGGAGGTCTGCATCATGTTGAGCTCGCCCTGTTGGAGGTCCACCACGCGCGAACCGGTGTTGGCGATCGGGCGGAACTCGATTGCAGCCAGGTACGGGTAGGGCTTCCCGTCGGGAGCCTTCTGCCAGTAGTGGTCGTTGCGGACGCCCTGGAGGTTGCGGCCCCGAGCCCACGACACGAACTTGAAGGGGCCTGTGCCCACCAGGTTCGTCGTGCAGTCGTCCTGTTCACCCGGTGCGATCGGCTGGCCCTTGCGGGTTCCGCGGCCTTCGAGTTGTGCGCGTCCGATGATCCCGACGCGGCCACCGCCGTACAACGCCGCCGGGAAGGTGACCCACGGCTGGTCGAGGGTGACCTTGACCGTGAGCTCGTTGACAGCCTCGACGCTCTTCACGGGCTCGTACACGACGCTGAACAGGACCGAGTCCATGTACGCGAGGAGGTTGTCCCGGACGATCGCGGAGTCGAGGGGTGTTCCGTCGGTGAACTTGATGCCGGGACGTAGCGTGATCGTCCAGACGCGATGGTCGGGACTCGACTCCAGGCCCTTGGCCAGATAGGGGGAGTAGCCGCCCTTGGCGTTGGGGACCACAAGAGGGTCGTAGAACGCCCGGAGCACCTGCATGCCGGAGATCGCGAGCTGGGCGTCGGGGAGGCAGAAGCTGTCGCTCTCGGCCTCCAGCCCGTACACGAGCTTGCCCCCGCGGGTCGGCGTCGGATCGTCCGGCATCCCGGACTCGACAGCGTCGGGGCGGAGGCGAACGGACCCGGCGTCGCCATCGCCGCCGAGGCTGCATGACGTCCCGATCAACGAAAGCCCGAGCAGGACGGCGCTGATGCGTCGTGTGGTGCTGCGAGGTGATGACATCTGATTCGTGCTCCCTGGGCCGGACACCGTGACCGGCTACCCCTCCCGGTCGGCCCGAGTCGGGCGGTCTTGAGTTCATCTTGTCCGACACCGGAACGACCGGAGGTGGATCGGGAAGTCCTTCCGGCGGACGCGGGGTGATGTCCCGACGCGCCAGACTGCGGATCTTCCGACGATCCAGGAGTGATGATGGAGCCACGCGTGACCATCGAGGTGAACGACGGCGTTGCCGACGTGCGCCTCAACCGACCGGACAAGCTGAACGCGCTGGACGGTGAGATGTTCCGCGCCATCGCCGACGCGGGTGACGAGGTGGCGGCGGACCGGTCGGTGAGGGCAGTGGTCCTTTCGGGCGTGGGCCGGGGCTTCTGTGCCGGACTCGACATCGAGTCCTTCCTGGGTGGTGGAGGCGGGGACTTCGACCTCCTGGGGGGACGGACGGATGGTCGGATAGCGAACCTCGCGCAACAGGTGGCCTACACCTGGACCTCTCTGCCGGTACCGGTGATCGCGGCCGTCCACGGCGTAGCACTCGGCGGGGGAATCCAGATCGCGCTGGGAGCCGACATCCGCTTCGTCGCTCCGGATGCCAAGTTGTCGGTGCTGGAGGTCCGTTGGGGGCTCCTGCCGGACATGACCGGCGTCCAGTCACTGGTCCGTCTCGTGGGCCTCGACCGTGCGAAGGAACTGGCCTTCACCGGGCGGTTCATCGACGGAGCCGAAGCAGTCGAACTCGGTGTCGCCACGCACGTGAGCGAAGATCCGTACCGCGACGCTCACGTGTTGGCGCGCGAGATCGCGGGCAAGAACCCGCAGGCCATCCGTGGGATGAAGGCCTTGTTCAACGACGCCGGCACGAGGCCCCTGTCGGAATCCTTCCGTGAGGAGACCCGGCTGATGACCGGGTTGATCGGATCGCCCAACCAACTGGAGGCCGTCTCCGCGTTCCTGGAGAAGCGGCCGCCGGTGTTCACAGATCCGGAGTAGGCGCCGGTCGGCTCAGTACCAGGTCCCGCGCGATTGGAGGACTTCCTTCAAGGCCGCTGGTCTGTCGGTCATGATCCCGTCCACTCCGAGATCGAGGAGCTCGTGCATCTCGGCTTCGTCGTCGATCGTCCAGACGTGCACCTGAAGGCCCGAGGAATGTGCCTTCTCCACGAATCTTTCGTCGACGACGGTCACTCCCTTGACCCGGTGGGGCACCTGCGCGCACGCCCCTGCCGGGTGGCCGCTTCCGGGCAGGCCGTAGGAGGCGCCGCGCAACAGTGCAATCGCCTTCGGGCCGAGGGAGGTGCAGAGCGTCGGCCCGAGGATCTGGCGTATCCGCTTCAGGCGGGTATCCGAGAACGATCCGATGCACACCCGCTCGACGGCATCGCTGCGCCGGAGGACGTCGGCGACTGCATCCACCGACTCGTCGGACTTCGTGTCGATGTTGATCCGCGCCTCCGGGAACGAGCCGAGGAGGTCCGCGAGCAGTGGGATCGGCTCCACCCCGTCCACCCGGGCCTCACGGACCTTCGAGTAGGGAAGTTCGGCGATCACCCCCTCCATGTCCGTCACGCGGTCCAGCCGATCGTCGTGGAAGGCGAGGCACACCCCGTCGGCCGTCACGTGCGCATCGGTCTCGAGGTAGCGATAGCCGAGTCGGACCGCGCCTTCGAACGCCGGCATCGTGTTCTCGGGCCACTCTCCCGCGCCGCCCCGATGGGCGAAAGGAAGGGGTCCGGGATGGTCCAGGAAGGTCCAGGAGCTGAGTGGCACGACCGGGAGGGTATCCAGCGACGAGCTGCCGGCTCGTCAGAGCGAGATGGAAGGGAGCGGCGGCTCGTCGAGATGCGGGGCCTCGTTGAGGCTGACGAGCTGACGATGTCCGCCCTTCCGCCAGAGGATCCGGCTCACGCTGGTGTATGCGGGTTCGAAGAACATGGTGCCCGGCAGGTTCAGCGTCTCCGCGATGTAGGAGTTGATGACGCCACCGTGGCAGACGATCGCCGCCCGGGAACCGGGTGCCTCGCCGGCGAAGCGGTCTATCGCAGCGACGACGTCGGCTCGGAAGTTGCGGCGCTGTCTCTCGGCCTCCGGTGAAAGCCATTCCTCGAGCATCGCCTCCCACAGGTCCGGGTCCGCCTGGAGCTCCTCCACGGGGATGTACGTGGGAAGGTGTGCGTCGAACTCGCGCAACTCGTCGTGCGCGCTGACGGGGAGTCCGAGCGCCTCGGCCAAGGGCTCCGCAGTCTCCCGGGCCCTACGCATCGAACTGGACAGGACGGAGTCGACGCCGAAGCGTGACCACCACTTCGCGAGTCGAGCCGCCTGCTCGTGACCTTCGCTGGTCAGCGCCGGGTCGGCGGGTCCGTCGCCGCCGTCGATGCGGACAGGACGGGCGTGACGGATCAACCAGAGCTCCACGTCGGGGATCGTAGGTGTTCGCGTCGGGGCTCTAGCTTCCTCGGGTGGCCTCGGAGGAAAGACGGTTCGTCCGCAACGGACTCGCTGTGATCGAGCGGACGGTCGCCGGCGCTCCGCTCATCGTCATCGTCCACGGGGCGATGGACCGGGCGAGTTCGTTCGGGCGGGTGGCACGCAGGCTCGAGGACGTTTCGTTGCTCCGCTACGACCGCAGGGGTTATGGCAGGTCGGACCCGGGGCGTCCCACCACGCTCGGCGAACACGTCGAGGACCTCCTCGGCCTCATCGACGGACGTGAAGCGCTCGTGTTCGGGCACAGCTTCGGAGGGACGATCGGACTGGCCGCGGTGATGCACTCCTCGGCGACCATACGTTCGCTCGTCGTGTACGAGTCGCCCGTACCCTCCGTGGCCGTTCCCGATCCGTTCCCTCGGGGTCACGACGACGATCCGGGCGACGTCGCCGAGCGGTTCATGCGGACAATGGTCGGCGATCGGATCTGGGCGCGGCTGCCGGCTTCGACGAAGGAAGCCCGTCGCAGCGAGGGGCCGTCACTGATCGCGGACTTCGAATCGGCTGGCGACGCCGCCCGGTCGATAGACCCGAGCCGGATCGGGGTTCCCGTCGTCGTGGGCGCCGGCTCGGACAGCCCGGAGCGTGTCAGGGAACGCGCGCGTCTGCTGGCGGATGCACTGCCGCGCGGCAGCTTCGAACTCGTCGTCGGCGCGGGCCACGGCGTGCATCTGACGGACCCGACGGGCACGGCGGCACTCCTCAGACGTGCCCTGGAGGGGAGCGAGAAGGGTTCGGAGCCCAGCCCAGGGCCCTGAAATGGGCCGATGGGCCTATTCAGGCTTTCAGGCGTCGGACCGAACTAGTTGGGGACAGGAAGTACCACCCCGCTTGGGGTGATCCCATCAACCAACAACATCAGGAGCTCACCCCAATGCTGACCAAGTTCGACTTCATCGCCTCCTACCTCCGGGCCCGCTTCGGTGACGACGAGCGTGGCGCCTCCCTCGTGGAGTACGCCCTCCTCGTGGCGCTCATCGCCGTCGTCTGCATCATCGCGGTGACCTTCCTCGGCAACAGCGCCAAGGACAAGTTCTCCGAGGTGGGCTCGGCCGTCGCCGGCTGATCCGTCGCTTCCCTCGGGAAGCACAACTGCAGGGCCGGGTCCTTCGGGATCCGGCCCTGCGGTCGTTTTCGGACCAGGTTTCGGCCGCAGTGACGACTCAGGAACGTGGAACGTCGGGCACCCGCACGACGACGTCGACCGGCTCCCACGAGCCGGTCAGCAATCCGATGAGGTGGTCACTGATCCAGGTGGGATCGTTCCAGGAGCCGGTCCTGTGCAGGTCGATGAACCGTTCGAGCGCCGGGAAGGCAGTCTCGTCGGCTGCGCGGATCTCGGCCTGCATGTCGGTGTCGACGACGCCGGGTGCGACGGCGTGGACGACGAGTTCGGGTTCCTCTGCTGCGATGTGCCGGCTGTAGTGGTCGACTGCGGCCTTCGTCGGGCCGTAGGTCGACCATCCCGGGTAGACGGTCGTCGCCGCTCCTGAGGAGATGTTGACCAGGACCCGGCGCGACGCGGGCCAGGTGCGGGCGAGTCGGGCGAAGGCTGCCGAACCGTTCATCGTTCCGACGAGGTTCGTCAGCACGGTCTGCCGGACCTGGCTGGGATCGGAATCTCGAGCGGGCGCTATCGGGCCGAGCAGACCGGCGTTGTTCACCCAGATGTCGATGGGGCCGAACCGTTCGGTGACCGCTTCGGCGAAGCGCTCGACCGCGGCGGCGTTGGACACGTCGACCGGCTCTGCCAGGACCCGTTCGAGGTCGGTGCCGGAGGGGGCGTTCGGCCGCGTGCGTGCGCACAGGCCTACGGATGCGCCGAGGCGACCGAACCGTCGGGCGATCGATGCCCCCAGGCCACGGCTCGAACCCGTGATCACAGCGACGGTGCCGGTCAGATCGTCCGGGATCTGGAAGGGCGGCTGCAGACGGCTCACGGCCACTACTCCGAGAAGAAGACGTTCTTGACCTCGGTGTAGGCGTCCATGGCCTGCATGCCGAGCTCACGACCGAGACCCGAACGCTTGTAGCCACCGAAGGGTGCCTCGTAGCGGACGGAACGGTTCGTGTTCACCGAAAGGGTCCCGGTGCGGATCGACTTGGCGACGCGGATCGCTCGGGTGGCCGACCCGGTCCACAGCGATCCGGACAGCCCGTAGTCGCTGTCGTTGGCGATTCGGATCGCGTCGTCCTCGTCGTCGAACGGGAGGATCGACGCGACCGGACCGAAGATCTCCTCCCGGGCGATGCGCATCGAGTTGTCCACGTCGGCGACGACCGTCGGGGTGATGAAGTAGCCGTCGACGTCGGGCACCTCGCCGCCGGCCACGAGCCTGGCTCCTTCGCCGAGGCCGATGGCGACGTAGTCGAGCGATGTCTGGCGTTGCCCGTCGGAGATCATCGGGCCCATCTCCGTCGCCTCCGAAAGTGGGTCCCCGACGGTCAGCGCCGCGGTCGCCGCGGCGAAGGCCTCGACGAACTCCTCGTATGCGCTCCGTTCCACCAGGATCCTGGACCGGGCGCAGCAGTCCTGGCCGGCGTTCCCGAAGACCGACAGGGGCGCTTCGGACGCGGCCTTGGCCACGTCCGCGTCGGCGAAGACGATCGCCGCCGACTTGCCACCCAGTTCGAGCGAAACCCGGGCGATGTTCTCGGAGGAGGAACGCAGGATCGACGCGCCCGTCGTGGTCTCGCCGGTGAAGGAGATCT
>JAGQSN010000399.1 GCA_020439555.1 Acidimicrobiales bacterium
GAACACGCTCAACCGCAAGTACCTGCTCCAGGCGATCGACGGGTCGCTCGACCGTCTCGGCCTGGACTTCGTCGACCTCCTCTACTGCCACCGTGCCGATCCGCACACTCCGCTGGAGGAGACGGTGTGGGCCATGTCGGACATCGTGTCGTCCGGCAAGGCGCTCTACTGGGGCACTTCGGAGTGGACGGCCGACGAGATCCGTGCCGCCTGGGACATCGCGGATCGCCATCACCTCCACAAGCCGGTCGTCGAGCAGCCGCAGTACCACCTGTTCGAGCGCAACAAGGTGCAGAGGGAGTACGCCCGTCTCTACGAGGACATCGGCCTCGGTCTGACGACGTGGTCGCCGTTGGCTTCGGGACTGTTGACCGGCAAGTACGTCGACGGGGTTCCCGAGGGGAGCCGGGCGTCGCTGCCCGGTTACGAGTGGCTGCGCGACTCGCTCACGGACCCGGTTCGCAACGAGAAGGTCCGGTCGCTGGCATCGATCGCAGAGCGCCTGGGCGGCACGACCGCACAGCTCGCCATCGCCTGGTGCGCTTCGAACCCGAACGTCTCGACGGTGATCACCGGGGCCTCCTCGGTCGACCAGGTGCGGGAGAACATGGGTGCGCTCGACGTACTCGGACAACTGACCCCGGAGGTGCTGGCCGAGATCAAGGACGTCGTCAAGGGGTGACCGCCCCGGCTTCGGCACGGGGTCGGTCCGCCGCCCGGCGGCAGGCAGATTCGGCTAGCAAGTGGACCCGACGGACCCGGGCGGAAGTGCCCGGCGTTGAACGACAGGAGAGGTCGTGGACGACGAGGACGTGATGTGGTCGGCGGCGGCGGGCGCAGCGGCGCTCGTCGGAGCGCAACTCGCCCGTAAGGCCCTTGGCAAGGCATGGGTACGCAAGCGCGGCTCGATCCCGGGCAACCCGGCCACCAGCGACACGACGTGGGGTGAGGCGCTCGCGTGGGCCGTCGTCTCCGGTGTGGGCATCGGCGTGGCACGACTGCTCGCACAACGAGGCGTCGCCCTCGCGTTCGAACGCCAGCGCGGATCGATCCCGACGGCGGCAGCGGAGAAGCCGTCCGCTTGAGCGTCCCGGGCGGACCGCACCTCTCCGAGGTCGGGCGATGAGCCTCAAGCGGGTGCGCAAGGTCCTCGACGCCCACCTCACCAAGCGGGCCCTCGTCCTGCGAGGTGCGCTCGGCGCCGACCGGAACCACTTCTGTCCCGCCTGCGAGAACAGGATCGTCGGCTTCTACCGGTTCGGGAACACGTCGGACTGGGGCTGTCCCCGATGCGGTTCATCGCCCCGGGAACGCCTCGTCAACCACCTGATCTCGACGCAGGTCCTGCGGGTGCCCGAGAACGGTTCCGTGCTGCACATGGCGCCGAGCGAACTGTCGCTCGTACGTCGGTTCTCCGTGGCGCGCGAGTACGTGCCGGCGGACCTCGAACCGGCCAACTACACGGCGGCGCGGGCGCATCGCGTCGACCTGATGACCCTCGATGACGTGGGCCGCTTCGACCTCGTCTACGCGAGCCACGTCCTCGAACACGTTCCCGACGACCATGTCGTGTTGGAGAACCTGCATCGGGCGATGACCCCTGGCGGGGAGGCGTGGTTCCTCGTCCCGCTGTGGCGAAAGCCGACCGAGGACGGGACTCCTGACATGACGGCACGCGAACGTGAGCAGCGCTTCGGCCAGTGGGATCACGTACGCCAGTACGGACCTGACATCGTGGATCGTCTGGCGGCGGTCGGTTTCGAGGTGGAAGACATCGCCGCGTCGTCGCTGAATCCCGCCGACCGATCGAGGGAAGGCCTCGGCGACCGGCTCTTCCGCGCTCGGAAGCCCGGCTCCTAGTTCCCCGGCCCACCGCTCGGACAGGACCGTCGGGTTCGCCGAACACGGTGTTCGGGACGGGTCTAGGGTCGCCGCGGTGGACGTCGTGACGATGCCACAACTGGGTGAGACCGTCACCGAGGGAACCATCACGGCCTGGGCGAAGGCCGTCGGCGACGAGGTTGCGGTGGATGACGCGCTGTTCGACGTGTCGACCGAGAAGGTCGACACCGAGGTGCCGTCAGCGCACGCCGGGTTCCTGCGGGCGATCCTCGTTCCGGCCGGCGGGACCGTCGCGGTCGGTGTCCCCGTAGCCGTCATGACCGCCACCGCGGACGAACCGCTGGACCTGACGGGACTGGCCCCGCCCCCGAGGCCGGACGCCGGCACGGCTCCGACGTTGCACCCCGAGCCCGTCGGCCCGTCACCGACGGCTTCGCACCACCGGCCTGAGGCGGCACCGTCCGGGAGGTCCCGGTCCTCGACGGGCCGGCACGAAACGGGAGCTGAACCCCGACCGGTCGTACTCACGCCCGTGGTGAGGCGGCTGTTGGAGGAGAAGGGTCTTCGCCCCGAACAGGTGGTGGGCAGCGGATCGGGAGGGCGGATCACCCGGGCGGACGTGCTCGCCGCCGCAGCCAACAGCTCGAACGGTGTCCCGACCGGTGGCGACGTGACACCCGGTTCGGCGCCGGTCGTGTCGTCACCGGCTCCGACGTCGGGCGCGGACGTCGGTCGGCCGGGGACGGTGGCGGTGGGAATCGGCGACGAGGTCGTCGAACTGACGAAGGCCCGGGCCGCCACGGCGGGGCACATGCGAGCGAGTCTCGACACCGCCGCGCACGCTCTGGTGGTCGTCGGGGTGGACTACTCCGCCGTCGAGCCGGTGCGTCGAGCCGGCGGTCTGAGCTACCTGCCATTCGTGGCCCGGGCGGTGGTCGATTCCCTGCGGAGGTTCCCGCACCTCAACGCTTCCTTCGACGTGGACCGGCTCGTGGTCCATGGCGACGTGAACCTCGGTGTGGCGGTGGACGTCGCGGGTGAGGCGCTGGTCGTTCCTGTGGTGCGCGATGCACAGGACCTTCGGCTCCGTGCCTTGTCGGACATGATCGACGAGCTCGCCGATCAGGCTCGACGTAGACGGCTGCCAGGCGACGCGTTCACGGGGGGAACCTTCACGCTCACGAACGTGGGCTTCTACGGGACGGTCGTGGCCGCACCGATCATCAACCTTCCGCAGGTCGCGATCCTCTCGACCGACGGTGTGAGGATGACTCCGGTCGCGGTGCGGACCGAGGGCGACTCGTGGGCGGTCGCGGTGCATCCGGTCGGCAACCTGAGCCTCGCGTTCGATCACCGAGCCGTCGACGGCGCCTACGCGGTGGCGTTCCTCGCAAGCGTCCGTTCCATCCTCGAGGAACGTGACTGGCAGACCGAGGCACCGAAGTGAGCGAGCCGTCCTCTTCCCGCTCCTCGAGCGGGTCGTCTTCTTCCCGCTCCTTG
>JAGQSN010000003.1 GCA_020439555.1 Acidimicrobiales bacterium
GAGGACGAGCCGCTGTTCGAGGTGTCGACCGACAAGGTCGACTCCGAGGTCCCCGCGCCGATGGCCGGTGTCCTCACCGCGATCCTCGTCGCCGAAGGGGAGACGGTCGACGTCGGCACGGTGCTCGCAACGATCGGTGATGCGTCCGAGGCTCCGGCGGCTGCCCCCGCAGCGGAGCCGCCGGCCGAGGTCGCTCCAGAGCCGGAGCCCGCCCCGAGCGCCGCGGTGCCGGCGCCCGCTGTCGAGGAGCCTGCCCCGGCGCCGACTCCTGAACCGGCCGCACCGACCACACCCCCTGCGCCGGCTGCCCCGCCCGTCGCTCCCGCCGCGCCACCGACCGCTGCCCCAGCTGCAGATGCGCCCCTGTTGTCACCCGTGGTCCGGCGCCTCCTCGACGACGCCGGGGTCGACCCCTCGTCGGTGCAGGGCACCGGTGTGGGTGGCCGCATCACCCGCGGCGACGCCGAGGCGTACATCCGCTCGGTCGCACCGGCAAGCACGCCCGCAGCTGCGCCGCCCGCGGCGGCACCTCCCGCTGCCGTACCTGCGTCCCGTCCTGCCCCGCCCCCGGCCCGCGTCACCGCCGCGGCCGCGGCGGCGGTCGGCACCTCGAACTCGGTGCCGCTGAACAAGATCCGCAAGATCACGGCCGAGCACATGGTGCGGTCCCTGGAGACCTCGGCTCACGCGTACGTGAGCGCCGAGGTCGACTTCGAGGGGGTCGACCGGGTGCGCAAGGCCCACAAGGCTCAGTTCGAGGCCGAGGAGGGTGTGCCGCTCACGTACCTCCCGTTCGTGTCCCGCGCGCTCATCGACGCACTGGCGGATTTCCCGCAGGTGAACGCGTCGATGGGGGAGGACGCCTCGTCGTTGGAGGTGCACGGCAGCGTTCACCTCGGTTTCGCCGTGGACCTGGACTTCGAAGGCTTGCTGGTGCCGGTCATCCACGACGCACAGGACCAGCGACTCAGGGCGATCGCCCGCAACGTCGCAGACCTGGCCGACCGGGCCCGGAACAAGAAGCTGACAGCGGACGACATCACCGGTGGGACGGTCACGATCACCAACGTCGGCATGACCGGTAACGCGTTCCTGTTGCCGATCATCAACCAGCCTCAGGTGATGATCCTGGCGACCGACGGGGTCCGCAGGAAGCCTGTCGTGGTGACGGCTGCCGACGGCAGCGAAGGCATCGCGATCCACTCCGTCGGAAACCTGACCCTCGGCTGGGACCACAGGGCCTTCGACGGCGCCTACGCCGCGCAGTTCCTCGCCCGAGTCCGGGAGATCATCGAGACCCGCGACTGGGCCACCGAGCTCTAGGGCACGGCGCCGTGCGGCGTGCCGCCTACGGACGTCAGCGGTTTCGGTCGAGCATGTAGGGAATCAGGGCCTCGATGAAGTCGCGTGCCGGTGAGGGCGGTGCGGATGCGAACGCGATCTCGAACGCCTTGTGTGCCTCGTCCGCGATGGTGTCGCCGTAGGCCTGGGCGAAGGTGATGCTGCCGTGTCGCTCCATCATCGCCATCACCTCTGCGACGAGGCTGTCGGTTCGTCCTGATCGATCTGCCCGTAGATAGTCGTCGAGCAGTGCGCGGTCCGATCCGGTGGCGACCTCGCTGAGGTGGATGAGCATCAACGTGCGTTTGCCCTCGTACAGGTCCCCGCCGATCTCCTTGCCGTAGGTGCCCTCGTCTCCCACGAGGTTAAGGACGTCGTCGCGGATCTGGAAGGCGGCCCCGAGGTGGAATCCGAAGCGGATCATCGGCTCGACGTCCGCAGCCCCGCGGGAGCCGATGATCGCACCGATCCGCAGCGGATGGATCGTGGTGTACCAGCACGACTTGTGCATCACGAGGTCCAGGTAGTCCTCGGTGCGTACGTCGGTCAGTCCGTTGGCTGCCCACCCCAACTCCATCGCCTGCCCCTCGATCGTCCTCGCCGACATCAGGTCGAACTCGTCGAGCAGCCTGGCGCCGAGTCCGACATCGAGCCCTCGGACCGCCTGGCGCAACGTCTTCTGCGCCAGGACGGCCAGACCGTCGCCCGCGTTCAACGCCGTCCCGATCCCGTGCGCTTCGTGCAGGGTCGGTCTCCCGCGTCGTTGCACGCTGCCGTCCGCGATGTCGTCGTGGATGAGGAACGCGTTGTGCATCAACTCGATCGCGACTGCTGCGTCCAGTGCTTCGGCGACCTGTCCGCCGAAGCACTCGCACGCCGCGAGGCACAGAGCCGGACGGAGGAACTTCGACGGCCGTGACGGATAGTCACGCATGACGTCGTAGAGGAACGCCGAATGCCGGTCGTCGGGGATCCTGCTCAGAACGGCGTCCTGGGTGACTGCACCCCATTCGGCCAGCACCCGCTCGACGTCGACGGTGTCCTGGGCCGGATCGGTCACGACGACAGGACCTCGACTGCGACTGGAACCCATGCGTCGGGCGCACCCGCCACCTGCACGATCCCGCGATAACGACCGGGTGCCGTCGAGCCGGGGACCGTGACGGTGACAGTGACACCTCGGCTCGACAGGTCAGGGAGATCTTCGATCTCCGCCGGATCGAAGATCGGGGCCGGGAGGCGCTCGCCGTCGGGGGAGACGAGGTCTCCGCCCTGGAGGCGAAGCGGACCGGCGGACGCGCCGCTGCGGTTGTGCAGCCAGAGGACGCCCGACGACTCCGTACCGACTTGGACCGCTGGGATCTCCAGCGAGTCGACGCTCACCGCGCCGTCGGTAGGAGTCGACCCGTTGCCGCCGACGCTCGCTACCAGGCCCGTCGCGGCGGCGAACGCCGCCGCGACCTGGTCGGCAACCTGCTGGAACATTCGGGGACTCCAACCGAATGACGTGGTAGTTGTCCCGTTCGCTCCGTCGTTGCACGGGTCCGCTCCGAACGTTGGCCTGCCCGAAGGCTGGCCGGCGAACCTGGTGATCACCTCGTTGGCGGTCAGGAGCGCCTGACGCTGGATCTCGGCGATGCTGCGCAGAACCGGCGTTGGATCCGCTCCTACTCGTTCACCGGCTTCTTCGGTCATTTGACACTCCGACCAGTCGGTTGCCGAACACCCAGGGACAAGCGGAAATGTGTGGGGTACCATACCGGCACCGGGGGCACTGAAGGGGGTGCGCGGGTATGAGTGAACTGACTGCTCGCCTCGCGCTATTCGGTGCGATCGATGCCGTCCTGTCGACGACGGACGATCACGACCTCCTTTCGGCCGCAGAGGATGCGCTTCCGGCGTATCGGGACAAGTCGACGGTGGGTTGGTTCGAGGCGTTCAGAGCTCTCGTCGGTACGGACAAGAGCGGAAAGGACCTGATCGGAGAGCCCGACCTCGATGCTGCTCTCGAGGAGCTCGGCAGGCTCGACCGACCGTCACCGATCGATGCCGCCCACAGGTTGATAGCGCTGTGGGCGACCCAGGCGACGATCCTGCCCGACGCTCGCGAGAGGCTCGGACCAGCTCTGCGGTCGGTGGTATCGGCAGTACCGATGGACGTCGAGCCGGCGGTGGTGGAGGCCGATGGCGAGGGCGACGGCGACGGCGGAGCCGACCATCTCTCCGACGGTGCCGTCGATGGACTGCTGGACCTACTCCCGAGATACGAGACGTTCGAATCCCTTCCGGAGCTGCTCGACAAGGCCGAGGAACTGAGTCTTCTGCCCCGTCGAGTCGTCGCAGCTGCCCGGGTCATGGTCACGATGAGGAGCGGCACCAAGCTCATCCGGCTACGCGGCTCCCACGCGGCCGAATCGTCGTCCACTGTCGCCACCGAGATCGTGACGCAGGTCACCATCCCCGAAGTGGGCCGAACCATCGACGAGGTGAGGCAGCGAATGAGTCCGCAGCGCTGGCCGCAATGCCTGCCCAACTTCTGGTGCGGAATGGATCATTCGGTCGACGCCAAGCCGGACGACGGGATCGACTACTACATCGAAAGGGTCGGCGACTGTCCGAACGTCTGGTTCGATCCGTGCCTGCGATTCGGTTCCCAGGACGTGCGTGACGCCGCCGGCACGGTCGTCGGCTTCGAGATCTTCTACGGCATGTGGGGAGAGAACGATCCGCCCGGAGCGGTCAAGGCCGGAACCTCGTCGGACGGGCGTCTACTCGCGGACGACGGGATGATCCACGCGGAACTCTCAGGCTCCGCGCTCGTCATCACCTTCTCGAAGGCCATAGCCCTCGCAGGCAATCTCCCGACGGCCTCCATCGCGCTGATCGTCGGCGCCACCGGCTGGGCCGACCAGACCGCCGCCATGGCGATCGGATGCCTGGCATGAACGCACCCAACGGACCAGGAGAAGCCCGTCCATGACCGACAACACCAAGTTCTCCGGTGTCATCCAGGACGCGTCCGGTTGGGCATCGGAGTCAGTGAAGGAGTCGCTGCAGCGGTACGTGGACGCGATGCAGAAGGCCGGCTCCGGTAACTACAAGCCGGAGAACTTCACGTCGGACCTGACCAACGCCGCGATGCAGGTGCAGCGCGACATGGCCCGGATCCTTTCCGTCGGCGTCGCATTCGCGACTGCGCTCGCCGCGCCGCCCAACGAGTAACCGTCATGTCGAACTCGACTCCTTCCCCGAGTGCTCTGGCGATGGCGCACCTGGACGCCGCTCTGAGGGCGTGGGTCGACGGTCCATGGGCGAGGGCCCTACAGATCACTCCGGGCCTCACCGACACCGGCTCGCAGACGACCCCGGAATTTGCGCAGATCGCGACGTGGAGCGCCGAGTGCGCACGTGCCTGGGGAGTCGCGTCGATCCAGTTCGGCGAAGCAGTCGCGATCCTCGCGATGCCTCCGGGATCCGTCGACCTCCACCGCTGCCAACTGCGGGCGGAGGACCAGCCGACATCCGGGGCACGGGTCACGGTGGTTCCCGGTTCGTTGCGGTGGCGATCTCCGCCCGGCTTTCCGGCCCCGACCCCGTTGCCGATCCCGACCGTCGTCGATCCTCCTGCCACTGAACAGCCGGACGCCTCGGTCGTGTGGATCCTCCTCGCGCCGTCCGTCGCTCCGGTCCCGACCAGTTGTTCCTTGCAACTGGCGATCCCGATGACGGGCGGACAGGTGAAGGCCGTCGAGGTGAACCTCAACGCGACCACGACGTGGTTGACATGAACCCTCGGCGTTCCGGATCCTCCCCTCCGACAGCCACCGCATGGTCCGTCGAGGTAGGTGTCGCCGAGGCGATCGCGGCGGAGGAACTGGGTGACATCGAGGAGGCCTGTCAGCTCGCGGCCGAGGTCCTGCGCCACGACCCGTTCAACCGTGAGGCGCAGCGAATCGTTCGTGACGTCGACCCTCCTCCGTGCGAGCTTCGGCGGTTGGCGGTCCTGTTCTGTGACCTAGTGGGTTCGACGTCGATGTCCGCGACCCGTGACCCGGTCGCCTACGGACGGACTCTCGAGCGGTACCACCGTCGTTGCGCGGACATCATCGAGAGCCACGGCGGAACGGTGACCAGGCGGCTCGGCGACGGCGTTCTGGCGCTGTTCGGGCATCCGGTCCCGTTCGGCGACGACACCCGCCGGGCGGTACGAGCAGGACTCGCGCTGGTTGAGCGGTTCTCCGATTCCCGTGTGCCGGACGGGGCGAACGGGACGGCCGCCGAGGAAGAGCAACTCCACGTGCGTGTCGCCGTCCACCACGGCGCTCTCCACCTCGACCTCGTCGACAGCGAGATCTACGGCTTCGTACCGAACCTCGCCGCTCGCCTCCAGGAGGCGGCGGGGACCGACTCTCTGGTCGTGTCCGACTCCGTGATCGACCTCGTCGGAAGGTTCTTCGAATCGACGGCGCACGAACCGGTGATTCTCAAGGGGATCGAGTCACCGGTCTCCTTCCATGTGGTGACGGCCGAACTGCCGCCGTCGGCCCAGGCGGATCGCTGGGCGACGACCTTCGTGGGTAGGAGCGACGAACTTTCCGAGGCGTTGGAGCGACTGGACATCGGGCCGAACTCGCCCGAACGGGACGGGAGCGGGTCCGGCGGCAGCACCGCACTCCTCGTTCACGGATCGATCGGCATCGGACGGACACGTTTCATGGCCGAAGTCCTCAGGGCCGCCCGCTCACATGGCCAGGCTGTTCGCTGGCTGGTCTGCTCCGCGGTGGACAGTACGACTCCCTTCGGTGTCGTGGCCCATCTCCTGCACGTCGATCCGATCGTTTCCATAGCCCCGTCGGCGTCAGGTCGGCTCTTCGACCTCGAAGCCGACCTCGATCGCCTCGGACTGGATCGATCCGAGACCCTCGCTCTGCTCGCCCCGCTGCTCGGCATCGAACCCGGTGAGGGCTACGAACCCGCAGGTGTCGACATCACCAAGCTCCACGACAGGATGCTCGACGCTGTCCGCCGCTGGATCTCAGCCCTGGCCCGACATCTCGGTGATCCCGGTTCGCCCGGACTTCTGATCGGGGTCGACGACCTGCACTTGGCGGATCCGTCGAGCCTCCAGTTGTTGTCGAGCTTGGCGAACCTCCCCGTCGCCGGCGTGAAGCTGCTCGCCACCGCCCGGACCGGTGAGAAGGTGATCGAGGGGAGGGGAGTCGCCTCACTCGAACTCGGTCCTCTCTCCGCGGTCGAGGCGCAGGCAATGCTCCTCGAACTCGGTCCGACGATCGACGACGCGACGGCGGCGAGCATCCTCGGACGATGTGACGGGAACCCGTGGTTCCTCGAGGAGATGGTCGAACAGGCAGCCGGCGTGGACGCGGACGGTGACGCGCCCACCCCGTTCGACCCTCCTTCGGGTACCACGACAGTGCCGACGACCCTCTACGAGCCGTTGCTGAAGCGGATCTATTCACCGGATGTCGACGTCGGGATGGTCCAGGCCGCCGCGGTCATCGGCACCAGCTTCACCACGAGCACGCTCGGTCACCTCGTACGACGGTCACCGGATCGCCTCGCTCGGGGGCTGAACGCGCTGGTGAAGGAGGGAATCATCCGCCCCGTCGGCAACGACACGTACCGATTCGCACACGAACTGCTCCGCGACGTCGCCTACGAGATGCAGCCGGAGGACGAACGGCGCGACGCGCACCGGCTCGTCGCCGACGTGCTGTCGCAGGTGCTGTCCGCAGGTGGAACCGCTTCCTGGGCGCGGGTCGCCCAACACCTGCACAGCGCCGGCGACGCCGGGCGTGCCGTGCAGGCCTACGAACGCGCCGCAGACGTAGCGCGCTCCCGGGGGGCCCTCGACCAAGGGCGGGATCATCTCAGCGACGCGATCGACCTCGTCGGCACATCGAACGGCGAAGCCGGCGGTCCGCTGAACGAAGCATCCCTGCGCCTGAAGCGTGCGTTCCTCAACGTCGCGACGGGCGGAAACGCAGACCCGCGCGCGAGAGCCGACTACGAGGAATGCAGCCGGCTGGCGCAGTCCGACGAGACATCACCCCAGTACGTCGAGACGTTGGTGGCGCTCTGGGGCTACCACGCAGCCCGCGGCGACATGGAACGAGCGGCGTCACTGCTCGACGAGATCGACGCATCGGGTCTGACAGACGACCCGCTCTCCCGAGCCGAGAATGACGCCGGCCGCGGACTCGTCGACTTCCTGAGCGGACGCTTCGAGGCAGCCGATGCCCGTTTCCGCTCCGCCGCCGCAGGCTTCGACGCGGTCGGAGACGTGACCGCACCCACGTCGCGGTGGCAGTTCCCGAACGACCCGGCCGTTTGGATGCACACGTGGCGCGGAGTCACCAGGTGGCAACTCGGCGACGTCGACGGGTTCCGACGGCACGTCTCAGCGGCCCGCCGGCGGGCGGAGGTCCTTCCTTTCCCCCATGGGCCCTTCTCGCTGTGCCAGGCGCTCTATGTCGAATCCTGGATTCGCGCCGAACTCGGAGACGTCGCGGAATCGATCGCTCTGGCCGACGAGGTGGCGACCGTCAGCGCACGTCACGGCTTCGACTTCTGGTCCCTTGCCGCCGACACGGCTCGAGCAACCGCCCTGAGTCGGGACCAACTCAACCGGACTGCACCCGACCACGAAACGATCCTGGAGCACATAGGTGCGTTCACGCGTGCCGAGGTAGTGGCCACCCTGGGCGACACCAGGGTGTTCCTTCCGTCGACCCTCACACTGCGGAGCACCCAGCACCTCGAACTGGGCGACCCGGAGACCTGCTTCTCGCTACTGGACTCGGCCGAGAAGGTGGCGCACGAGACCGGCTGCGAGTTCTACCTGGCCGAGATCGAACGTCACCGTGGCAGGGCCAGGTGGGCATGCGGGTACGGCGACGCCGCCGGAGTACTCGCCCGTGCGCTGATGACGTCGCAACGCCAAGGTGCGGTCGTGTTCGAACTGCGAGCGCTCACCGACCTCGAGCGGGCCGGTGCGCTCGGACCGGCGGAAGCGGGTCGGCTCGCCGATCTGCGTGCCGATCCGGGATGTGTCACCGCTGCCGGACCGATCCTGCCCGCTTCGGTGGGCGCGTGACCGAGGTCCGGGGAACCCAGCGTCCGTCCGGCGGCAAGGTCGCGATCCTCGGCGGCGGGATGGGCGGTCTGGCCGCCGCGTGGCGACTCAGCGAAGAGGGTTGGCGGGACCGATTCGACAAGATCACGGTGTACCAGCGCGGCCACCGGCTCGGCGGGAAAGGAGCGAGCCACCGCGGAGTCAACGGCCGGATCGAGGAACACGGCCTGCACATCTGGCTGGGCTATTACGACAATGCGTTCAGGCTTCTGCGCCACTGCTACGACGAACTCGACCGTGACCGCACCCGGCCCGGATGTCCGATCCGGTCCGTGGAGGACGCCCTGAAACCGTCGGTGGAGGTCGGGCTGGAGCATCGGGACGACGACGGCTGGGAGCACTGGATCGGCAGCTTCGCCCGCAACGACCTTCGTCCCGGTGACGATCCCCGAGGGCCGGTGTCCTTCACCGGAGCGGACATCGTCGCGAGGGCGCTGCGCCTGCTCGGTGACTTCCACGCGTCGCTCTCAGGTGCGCGCCCGACGGCGGGTGTGACGCTCAGCGCTTCGTCCCGACCGCCATCTGCGACGACGGCAGGCGGGTTAGACGTCGCCGTCGCAACGCTTGCCGTAGCGATCGAGGCGCTGGGGATGATCGACACCTTCCTGCGGCCGTTGACAAGCTCCGCACCGGTCGTCGCCGTGCTCGACGAGGCCCTGCGGTCGGCTCGGGCGATGCTGTCGAGAGGGATGCCCGACGACAGTGCGTCCAGGCGGACCTGGAACCTCGTGTCGGTCGTGCTCGCACAGGTCCGCGGGATCGTCTCGGAGGGACTCCTCGCGGACCCGGCGGCCTTCGCCAAGCTCAACGACGAGGACTACCGCGAATGGTCGATCAGGCACGGTGCGTCTCCCGAAGCCGTCGACTCGACGCTGATCCGAGGGCTGTACGACCTCGTGTTCGGATACGAGGACGGTGATCCTGCGCGGCCGGGCTTCGCCGCCGGGCTGGGTGTGTTCCTGTCGGGCAAGACGTTCTTCGACTACAAGGGCGCGATCTTCTGGAAGATGCAGGCGGGCATGGGTGACGTCGTCTTCGCCCCGCTCTACGAGGCGTTGCGTGCGAGGGGAGTGGACTTCGAGTTCTTCCACCGCGTCGACGACCTCCACCTCGACGACACGCGGTCCCACGTCGAGGCGGTCACGATCGGACGACAGGTCGCCCTCGCTCCGGGTTTCGATCGCTACGAACCTCTCGTCGAGATGAACGGTCTGCCGGTGTTCCCCGAACACCCGCTCGTCGATCAGTTGCGGGACGCGGAAGGGATCGACGACCACGACCTCGAATCGTTCTGGTGTCGCTGGCCCGACGCCGAATCGAGGGTCCTGCGAAGGGGCGTCGACTTCGACCAGGTCGTGTTCGCGATCCCCGTCGGTATGGCCCGGCACGTCTGCGGTGAGTTGATCGACCACGACGAGCGTTGGCGGGCGATGGTCGACGGCATGGGAACCGTTGCGACGCAGGCCCTTCAACTCTGGCTCCGGGAGTCCGAAGGTGACCTCGGGTGGGACGCCCCGGGTTCGACGATGAGCGGCTTCGTGGAACCCTTCGACACGTGGGCCTCGATGCCCCAGTTGATCGACGCAGAGGACTGGCCCGCCGGAGACCGGCCGGGCACCATCGCCTACTACTGCAACACCTTCCCCACCCCCGGCGACGAAGAGGACCCTACGGACCACGAACATCCCCGGCGCTGTCACGATCAGGTTCGGCTCAACGCGGTCGAGTTCATGGAGTCCGAGCTTCGTCACCAACTACCCGGGGCGGTCGGCGCGGAGGGGTTCCGGTGGGATCTGCTCTGCGGGGCCGGTGACGTGGACGGGGAGGGGCGTCTCGACTCGCAGTACTGGAGGGCGAATGTCGACCCGTCGGACCGCTACGTCCAATCCCTGCCCGGGACCGACCGACTGCGACTCCGCCCTGACGGCAGCGGCTTCGAGAACCTGGTGCTCGCCGGTGACTGGACCGACAGCGGCCTCAACGCCGGCTGCATCGAAGCCGCGGTGCTGTCGGGCCTGAAGGCCGCGAACGCGCTTGTCGGGTTGGACCCTGGCTCCGGTGTCGTCGGGGTCTACATGTAGGCGGCTTCGGTGTCCGCCTGGTCGACCGAACCGGCTTCTGCGGCCTGACGGGCGTGATAGCTGGACCGGGTGAGCGGGCTGCTCTCGACGTGACCGATCCCCAACGCCTCACCCTCCTTCTTCCACGTCGCGAACTGCTCGGGTGTGCACCAGCGGGCGACGGGAAGGTGATGGGAGGTCGGGCGCAGGTACTGGCCGATCGTGACGATGTCGGTGCCGACCGCGGCGAGGTCGCCGAGGGTCGCGACCACTTCCTCGTCGGTCTCGCCCATGCCGACGATCATGCTGCTCTTGGTCACGAGACCCGCCGCCTTCGCCCGGGCGAGGACCGCCAGCGAGCGAGCGTAGGAGGCCGACGGCCGGACGGCCCGCTGGAGCCGGGGAACCGTCTCGATGTTGTGGTTCAGCACGTCGGGCCGTGCGTCGAAGATGACGGCGAGGGAATCGGGGTCTCCCTTGCAGTCCGATATCAACGTCTCGACCTGAGTGCCGGGCTTGCGACGTCGGATCGCGTCGATCGTCTTCGCGAACTGCGACGCGCCGCCGTCGTCGAGGTCGTCGCGGGCGACGGTGGTCAGCACCGCGTAACGCAGGCCCATACGGTCGACGGCCTCCGCCACACGTTCGGGCTCTCCAGGATCCGGTGGCTCCGGCCGCCTGGTGTCGACGAGGCAGAAACCGCACGCGCGCGTGCAGCGTTCGCCGTTGATCATGAAGGTCGCAGTCCCGTCCGCCCAGCACTCGAAGATGTTCGGGCAGCCGGCCTCCTCGCACACCGTGACCAGGTCCAGGTCCCGCATGGTCTTGCGGATTCGCAGGTAGTCCTCGCCGATGCGGGCCTTGGCGCGCATCCAGTCCGGCTTGCGTTCGCCGATCGCCAGGCCCTGGGTCACGCCGGCGTCGGCCAGTCGGCCGAGCAGGCGCACCGAAGTGCCATCGCCGGCCGTGGATTCGGCGGGGGCCTCACGGCCCCGGGTCGGGCGGGTGCCGGCGGCCACACCCGGACCTTCGCCGCGGGAGAACGGTGCGAGGTCGCTGTCGCGGTGACGCCACACGACGTCGTAGCGGTCGTGTCCTGCCGCGCCCCAACGTTCGACGGCACGGGCCACGACGGCGTCGACCACTTCCGACATAGTCGCGTCGAGGCCCTCCTCGCGGATCGAGGTCACGGGCTTGTCGGCGATCCCGCACGGAACGATGTGACCGAACATCGACATGTCGGGGTCGACGTTCAAAGCGAAGCCGTGCAGCGTGCGGCCCTTCGTCAGCTTCACCCCGATCGCGCAGATCTTGCGCGGTGCCTCCGAGTCGAGCCCGACCCAGACACCCGGGTAGTCGTCCAGTCGCCCGGCGGCGAGGCCGAGGTCGCCGAGCGAGTCGATGACCAACTGCTCGACGGAGTGCACGTATGCGACCGAGTCGGGGCGGTCACCTCCACCCTTGCCGGTCAGGTGGAGGATCGGGTAGCCGACGAGCTGGCCGGGCCCGTGATAGGTGACGTCGCCGCCACGGTCGGTCGACACGAGTTCTGCACCGACCGATGACGGGTCGACGAGGACGTGAGCCGGGTCGGCGCGAACACCCAGCGTGTACACGTGAGGATGCTCGAGCAGGAGCAGGTGGTCGTCGGCAGCGTTGTCGAACAGGCCGTGTTGGAGCGCGTGGGCGTCGCGGTAGCGGACCCGACCGAGCCAACGGACGTGTAGTGGGCGGGTGTTCGCAGGCGACGACATCGCGATCAAGTCTGCCGGATGAGCAAGTCACCCCGACAGGCCACCGAACACCCCCTCTGACCTGCCCCGATGGCTTTCCCCTGTGTTTCTGCACCACCGGCGGTGCAGAAACACAGGGGAAACGAGCGAGGGTCCGGGGCCAACGTGCAGTGTGCGTGCAACAACCTTGGGGTGCTGTGGCAGGATGTGACCTTCGTCGCCATTGGGCGATGAACGACCAGGGGAACAGACGCGCAATGACAGCCGCTGACGACACGACAACTCCATCCGCACCCTCGGGCCCGGACTCCTCCACCAACCGGGCGCCGCGCCGTCCCGCCCGTTGGGCCGCTGCCGGCATCGTCGGCCTCGGTGTCCTCGCTGCCGGTTACATCGGCTGGACGCAGGTCAAGCCGACGATCGAAGCCCGCAAGTACGCGAACGTGACCGACAAGGTTCCCACCGCCCCGAAGCTCACGGCTCGGTCCGGCGAGAAGCTGCTGCGGATCGACCCGACCCGCTCCTCGCTCACCTACTCGATCGACGAGCGCTTCGTAGGACGGTCCACGTCGAAGGCCGAAGGAACGACCAAGGCCGTCGCCGGTGACATCGCCCTCAACGAGGCCGACCTGTCCGCCAGCCGGGTCGGTCGGATCGTCGTCGACATCGAACAGTTCCGCTCCGACAACAACCTGCGCGACGCCCGCATCCGCAAGGACTTCCTCGAATCCCACACCTACCCGCTCGCAACCTTCGACACCACCGCACTGGACGGCCTCACCGGCAAGCTCACCGACGGCACCTCGAAGCGCTTCGAGCTGAAGGGCAACGTCACGATCAAGGACGAGGCCGCTCCCGCGACCTGGGACGTGACCGCCTCCTACCGAAACGGAACCCTCACGGCGAAGGCGACCACGACCGCGAAACTGTCACGTTTCGACGCCGGTCCGATCTCCGTCGCAGGTCTCGTGTCGACCAGCGACGACGTGAAGCTCACCCTCCAGTTGACCGCCGTCGACCCGGCCACGAACACGATCGCCTCGGAAGTCACCAGCCGGGACGAACGTGTGCGGACCGGAGTGAGCCCGTCGTTCGCCAAGGACGTCCAGCCGATCATCGAGAACAGCTGCGCGGTCTGTCACAACAGCGGTCAGATGGCCGCCGACGCGGTCCGTATCGACACGGCGGGCGACGTCGCCGCGATCTCCGACGGGATCAAGACCGTCACCCAGACCGGTTACATGCCGCCGTGGCCCGCCGGTGACAAGGGTGTCGCACTGCTGCACGACCCACGTCTGTCCAAGGCCCAGCTCGCGACGCTCGCGGCCTGGAGCGACGCAGGCGGCAAGCTCGACGTGCCGGCGTCGACGAAGGTGACCATGACCAAGCAGGTCGCCGAGTTGCTGCCGCGCAAGGACAAGACGGTTCGCATCAAGGCCTACACGGGACTCGAGACGAACCGGAACGACTACCGGTGCTTCGTGCTCGACCCGAAGCTCACCAAGGAGACCTACCTCACCGGCTACACGTTCGAACCCGGCGTGCTCCGCCAGATCCACCACGTCCAGGTGTTCCAGATCACCGCTTCGCAGAAGGAGGCGGCCAAGGAGGTCGACGGGGCGGACGGCCGCAGCGGATGGGAGTGCTACGCGGGGCCAAACCTCCGCGGCGAGCGGGTCAGCAGCCGCCTACCCGCGGATCGCAAGCGTGACGTCGGCTTCGCCGGACAGTCCGACCTCGTCGCCGGTTGGGTGCCGGGTCAGACCCCGGTCATCTTCCCGGAGAACTCCGGCATCCAGATGATGCCCGGCGATGCGCTCGTCATCCAGATCCACTACCACTTCTCCAAGAAGCCGGTCCCGGACCGTTCCGGCCTGTCGATGCAGTTCGACGCGCCGGGTTCCGTGCGGAGGATGCGAGTCGTCAACCCGCTCGCACCCGTGGAGATCCCGTGCGCTCCGAAGGACGCCGGTGCCCCGCTGTGCGACCGTGAGAAGGCGATCGCCGACAACGTCCGCCTCTACGGACCATCCGGTGCGAGCAACGAGGCCGGTCTGCTCGGTCTCTGCGGCCACACACCCGATGAGTTGACCGCCGGATTCGATGGCAAGGTCGCCCGTTCGGACTGTCTGTTGTCGGTGCCCGAGGACGGGACGATCACCGGTGTGCTCGGACACATGCACACCATCGGCAAGACGTTCCGCCTGACACTGAACCCGGGTGAGCCGGACCAGAAGATCCTCCTCGACATCCCCGAGTGGAACTTCAACTGGCAGATGAACTACGGCCTGGCGAAGCCATTGCACGTGAAGGCCGGGCAGAAGATGCTCATCGAGTGCTCCTGGGACCGCTCCAAGGACCCTGGCCGCTCACCGAAGTACATCGTCTTCGCCGAAGGGACCGAGGACGAGATGTGCTTCGGGACCTACTCGCTCATCCCTGACGACCAGTAGGACCCTCCGACGGCTGGTCGAGGACGACCCGCACTCCCAGCAGCCGCACAGGACGTTCGATCTCGAAACGTGACAGGACCAGTCCGCCCGCGTCCGCGACCGTGGCCGGATCGGTCGTGGGTGACGGGAGCTTGGAGATCTTCGTGCGGGTCCAGAAGGTCGACGTCCGGACCTTCACCGAGACATGGGTGACCAGTCGCCCCTCGGCCGCGACCTCGGTCGTGAGTCGTCGCGCCATGGCATCGACCTCGGCGGCCATCCGGTCTGGGTCGGTGATGTCGTGTTCGAAGGTGGTCTCGTGGCTCTTCGACTTCGCTACCCAGGGTTCATCGACGATCGGTCGCTCGTCGCCCCCCAATCCCAGGACGCGGAGGCTCGGACCGATCCTGGGTCCGAACTCGGCCGCGAGCGCGTCGGTGTCGGACCACGCGAGGTCGCGGACCGTCTCGATCCCCAACTTGGCGAGCCGGGCCGAGATCTTCGGGCCGATGCCCCAGATCTCGCCGACGGGTCGAGTCGCCATGTCGTCCATCCATTCGGCTCGGGTCATCCGGGCGATGCCGCCCGGCTTCGCCCGGCCCGTGGCGGTCTTGGCGCCGAGTCGGGTTTCACCGATGCCGACGGCACACGAGAGCCCGGTTCGGGCGAGCACCGCCCTGCGGATCTCCTCGGCAACGCGTGCGGGATCGTCGGTGTGCACCCCGACGAACGCCTCGTCCCAGCCCCAGACCTCGACGACCACCGGGAACGACCGCAGCACCGCCATCACTTCCTCGGACGCGGCGTCGTAGGCGTCACGATCCGACGGCAGGAACACCGCGTCGGGACAACGCCGTCTGGCCGTGGCCAACGGCATCCCCGAGTGGACTCCGTGCTCCCGGGCCTCGTAGGACGCGGTGGCGACGACCTGTCTCGGACGGTCGGGGTTGCCGTCACCGCCGACGACCAACGGCAGCCCTTTCAGGCTCGGGTCCCGTCTGATCTCGACCGCAGCCAGGAACTGGTCGAGGTCGACGTGTAGCACCCAGTCCCGTTCCACCACGAGATCCTGCCCGAACCCGCGCTGTTCGACTCGCTGTCGCTCGACCGAGGAGCGGGGGTTGAGTTGCGATGGTTGACCGGAGCGGAGTCGAAACCTCGTGGG
>JAGQSN010000400.1 GCA_020439555.1 Acidimicrobiales bacterium
GCGTGGCGACGTTGTACGGCAGGTTCGCGACCAGATGCCACCGTTCGGAGGCGGACAGCACTTCGGCCCAGTCGACGGTGCGTGCATCGCCTTCCACGACGCTCACGTCGAGGCCCTCCACCACCTCGCGTAAGGCCGGCAGCACGAAGCGGTCCATCTCGACGGCGGTCACCGACGCCCCGGTCTCGGCGAGCGCGAGGGTAAGTGAGCCGAGGCCGGGTCCGATCTCGACGACGTGATCCCCCGCCGAGACGCCTGCCAACCGGGCGATGCGTCGAACGGTGTTGGGGTCGGCGACGAAGTTCTGGCCGAGCGCCCGGCTGGCTTCGAGTCCGTGGCGGCGCATCAGCGCCGTGATCTCGGTCCGGGTGTGGGTCACGCTCGCATCATGGCCGGTGCCCGTGCGCCGGGCGCGATCACCTCACCAGGAGATGACGACGTCGATCCGACCTGCTCCGAGCGGAGCGATCTGGGCGAACACGGTGGCGTCCAGGTCGATGATCGTCGGACGCTGAAAGGCGCCGCGGTCACCGACGACGCACGTCGTCGACTTGCCGGTTGCGACCGCCGTGACTGTCACCCTGGTGCCCTTGGGAAGAGTGTTGTGGGCGCAGTTGCCGGCCTTCCACCGGTACCAGGTCGCCTTGCCGCGGTCCGAGCGGACGGGAGCCGGCGCCGGTGGAGCAGTCGGGGGCGGCGCTGCCGCGGTGGTCGGCGGCGCGGGGGCCTGCGTCGTCGGGACAGCCTTCGCTGCAGCCGGGACGGCGTTGGTCGTCGGAGCGACGGTCGTCGTCGGTGCCTCCGTCGTCGTCGGCGGAGTCGTGGTCGTCAGCGGAGTCGTGGTCGTCGTCGGCGCCGCGGTGGTCGTGGTCGCCTCCGTCGTGCTGGTCGTCGCCTGGCGCAGCCCTGCCGGTGCGGGCGTATCGGACGGCATACCCGGTACGGCGCTCACGCCGACACTCGTCGCCGGTTCGCTGCCCGTGAGCGTTCCGACCAGGCCGATGAGCGCCGGGAGGACGAACAACGGGAGCAGTCCGAGGCAGAGCACCCGTTGGATTCGAGGGCGTCGACCGGCAGGCGGCAGCGGGATCTGTGGGGTGTCGTCGAACATGCGGTCAACGAACCTAGGCAGGTTCGTAACGGAACCGCAACATGATGACGGTGTCATCCGCCACACTCCGTGGCAGTGCCCGCGGAAGCACCACTCACGGAAGCGAAACGGCGGTCCGGGTCAGGCAGGGAGGCGGTAGGTGTGGGAAGCGTTCTCCCAGGTCGCCGACGCGACCTCTGCGGGGTCGAGTCCGAGGACCTCGGCCACGGCCGCCCCGACGAAGGGCACCAGAGCGGGCCGGTTCTTCTCGCCGCGGTGCGGGACGGGAGCCAGATAGGGCGAGTCGGTCTCCACGAGCAACCGGTCCAGGGGTGCCGCTGCGACGGCCGCACGCAGATCATCGGATCCCTTGAAGGTCACGATCCCGCTGATCGACAGCATCGCCCCGAGGTCCAGGCAGCGCCTCGCCTCGGCCGGACCTCCGGTGAAGCAGTGGAACACCGTGCGTTCCGGCATGCCCTCAGCGGCGAGTACGTCGAAGGTGTCCTCCCATGCGTCCCGGGCGTGGATCACCAGCGCCAGGTCGTGCCGGTGGGCGAGCGCGATCTGTTCGGCGAACACCTGTCGTTGCACGTCGCGTGGCGAGTGCTCGTAGAAGTAGTCGAGGCCGCACTCCCCGACCGCGACGACCTCCGGCTCGCCGAGCAGTTCCTCCAACCCGTCGATGCCGTCCTTGGCGTCATGGGGATGAACGCCGGCGGTCGCCCAGACATCCGCGTGCCCCCGGGCCGCCTCGATCGCCGCACGCGAATCGGCCACGTCACATCCGACGGTGATCATCCGATCGACACCCGCCTCGTGGGCGGCCGAGACCAATTCGGTCACAGCCTCCGGGGTGGCATCACGAAAGTGCAGGTGACAGTGGTCGTCGATCCAGCGCATGCGCAGCAGAGCCTCGCGCTCAGGCGAGGAGCGCCAGGTAGCTGTCGGCGAAATAGGCCGGCGCGAAGAACCAACACTCGATCGCGTACCTGAAATCGGTCATGCCCTCGGTCATGTAGGAGCGGTGCGCGTTGCGGTCATCGAAGATCAGCGAGTCACCGGGTTCGAACAAGGGAACGACGGGCGGGAGGCCTCCCGACGCGGCGATCACGGTCTCGTCGGAGATGGAGGACTTCACGAGGCCGCCGTCCCTGGGCAGGATGTCGTCGATCCGGGCACCGGCAACCTGAAGGCTCGGCGTCGGCCGATCGCCACCGCATGCGGTGAGTGCTACCCACACGTTCATGCTGCGGGCCTGGTCCCCCATGAAGGAGCCGTCCTGATGCCAGGCGGTGATGCGGTACTCGGGTGCGGAGCGGCGCAAGGTCGACTTCTGGAGCGAAATGAGCGGCCGTTCGCCGAAGTGGTCCGTGACCACGCCGAGGGCGCCGCTGCGCTTCATCTCCTCGAGCACGATGGAGCAGGCCGCGGGCGAGTCGGCGAGCCAGGTCCCGCCTTGTTCCCACACGTTGTTCCGCAGCACGCCGTCGAGCGTCGTACCGCCTGGCCACGGACGGAACCACTTGCGACCACCGGGCTTGGGCTCCGACGCGCTGCGGTGCTCCTGCACCATGTCGATCGCCCACTTGCAGCGTGTGGTCGCCTTCTGGTCGAAGAGTCCACGGACGATGAGGCTCCCGTGGTGGATCACCGCCCCGCCCATGATCTCCGCGGTCAGGTCGGCGGCATCGATCTCCGGCGGATGGCCGACCACGTCCGGGAACGGGTCCTCGTACGCGGGCGGCCAGGGTTCCCGCGGTTGGCCCTCGACCGCAGACGCAGCAGCCGATCGGGCGTCGAGCAATGCGATGAGGAGCCGGTGGTTGCCGGACGAATCGTCTCGCACCGCCGAAGCCAGCAGGTCCACGGCCTGAGCGTGTGCACCCGTCGCAGCGAGGGCCTCGGCTTCGAGCATGACCGCGTCCACGTCCAGATCTGCTTGCCGTTCCCCCTCCGGGGCCGTCGTCACGCTCGACGCAGCCGGATTCGCCCCTTCCGACGATCCGACCGGCTTCGTGCGTTGCTTGGTTAGGCGATCTCTCAGTCCCATTCCAAACCTTTCGGTGTCGCGGCCGAACATTACCCAGGCACCTGTTCGCCCGCGGCCGTCGAGACATCGGTCACGCCACGCTCGGGGATCGGTCGGTCTGCATCGGAACGCCGCGTCGGGGCCTGGTCAGGACGGCAGCCTCAGGCTGTAACCGACTCCCCGGATCGTCTGGATCAGAGGCGGGTCACGGTGGTCGACCTTGTGTCGCAGGTAGCTGATGTAGGTCTCCAGCACGCTCGCGTTCGTCGTGAACGTGTACTCCCACACCTTCTCCAGGATCTGCTCGCGGGTGAGCACACGACGGGCGTTGGCCAACAGATAGTGCAGGAGCTTGTACTCGGTCGGTGTGAGTTCGATCAGCTCGTCGCCGCGCCACACCTCACGCGTGTCCTCGTCGAGGACGAGGTCCTCGTAGCGCAGACGGTTGGAACCCACACCGACGCCCTTGGCGCGACGCAGCACCGCTTCGACCCGCAGAGCGAGTTCCTCGATCGAGAACGGCTTCGCCAGATAATCGTCCGCACCGAGGCCGAGTCCCTGCAGACGATCGTCCAGTGAGTCCCGGGCGGTGAGGAAGATCACCGGCACGGTCGTCGGCGAAGCCGAGCCGAGGCGGAGTCGCCGAGCGACCTCGAAACCATCGAGGTCCGGCAGCATCACGTCGAGCACGACCAGGTCAGGGCGGAGCGCCTCGACAGCTTCGAGGGCCTCTCGTCCCGATGACGCTCGTTCGACCCGGAAGCCCTTGATCGACAGCCCGAACTGGATCAACTCGGTGATGTGCTGTTCGTCGTCGACGGCGAGGATCAGCGGCCCGTTCCCCGATTCCCGCACTTCCGACCTTGTAGTCGCGTCGTCCACGTCGAGCACCATACGGGTACCCGGGAGCACGGAGGTCGCTTCGGCGGGACTTCGGCTGAGGTTCCAAGGAAACCCTGAGGATCGACACGCATCGTGGTCGACGACCTCGACACCGAGCCACCGATGCACGCCCACGAAGCCGTCCCGACGACGGGCCGGGTGAGGCGGACGTACCGCCTTCTCCAGCCGGAATCCGCCCAGCCCTCCGACGTCCGTCGCGCGGGCCATCATGGACGGGTCATGTCGCTGAGGTTCCGGCTCGTCGCCGCGATCGTCGCTCTGAGCGCTCTCGGCCTCGGTGCCTTCGGTGTCGTCGTGACCACCACCTACTCCCGGTCACAGCGAGATTCGTTGGACGATCAGTTGGAGTCCTCGATCGGACCGATCCTCGGCCGGCTGAGCGATGCCGGCCAGTCCGACGGGAACGGCGGCTTCCCGACGGGAAACACACCCCCGGACGCCGGACGTCGAGGTCCACCACTGCAGATCCCTGCCGGATTCGTGGCCGAGTTGCGAAGCGGTGACACCGTTCTGACCCGGATCGCCGACGAAGCCGCCACGAGCACCCCCGCCATCGACGGGCTCGACGTCAGGTCGGACCGCTACTTCACGACGGTCGGTTCGGCGTCGGGCTCCGGCGACTGGCGTGTCGTGGTCAGCCCGTTGGGCGGCGGCGAGAACGGGGTCGTGCTCGCGGTGCCGCTCAAGGACCTGAACGACTCGATCAACCGGATGATCTTCCTCCAGACGGCCGGAGCGGTCGCACTGCTCGTCGTGCTCGGGCTGGGCAGCGCCCTGGTCGTGCGGCGCGAACTGAAACCTCTGGAGGAGATGGCGAGTGCGGCCGTCGCGATCAGCGGAGGAGAACTCGACCGGAGGGTCACGCCGGCGGAACCCCGCAACGAGGTCGGACAACTCGGCTTCGCCCTCAACTCGATGCTCGACAGCATCGAGGCTGCCTTCGAACAGCGCGACGCGACCGAAGCGAACCTGCGGAGGTTCCTCGCCGACGCGAGCCACGAACTGAGGACGCCGCTCACCTCGATCCAGGGCTTCGCCGAGTTGGGCCTGATCGACACGACCGACCAGATCGACCCGGAACTGGCCTTCACCCGCATCCAGGCCGAATCACACCGGATGCGGCGCCTCGTCGACGACCTGCTCCTGCTCGCCCGGCTCGACGAGCACCGGCCGGTCCAGGCACGGGAGGTCGACCTCTCCGTCGTGGTCGCCGACGCGGCAACGGACGCCCACGCGGTCGATGCCGCTCGCCCGCTCAGTGTCGACGCACCACGCCAGGCAGTCGTCGTCGGCGATCCCGACCTGATCCGTCAGGCCGTCGGGAACCTCGTCACGAACGCTCTCCGCCACACTCCTGCGGGCACCGCTATCCACCTGTCCTGCGCCGTGGAGGGAGACGAAGTCGTGGTCAAGGTCCGCGACCACGGAACCGGGTTCCCGGCAGAGGCGCTGGAGTCGGTCGACACCGGTGCTGACGGTGGGGCGACACGCTCGAAGGCGTTCGACCGGTTCTGGCAAGCCGACCTCGCAAGGACCGGCGAGGGCAGCGGCCTCGGGCTGGCGATCGTTGCGGCCGTGGTCGCCGAGCACCACGGGACTGCGACGGCGTCGAACCCTCCAGGCGGAGGCGCTGAGGTGGAACTGCGGTTCCCCTCGGCACCGATCACCTGAGGAAGGAGCGGCTGCTCAGCCGCTCAGTTCACGGGCACGGACGAGCACGGCGTCGAGCATCTCGGGCGTGAGTCGCCCGGTGAAGGTGTTCTGTTGGCTGACGTGGTAGCTGCACAGGATCGTGCGCCCGTC
>JAGQSN010000401.1:0-2524 GCA_020439555.1 Acidimicrobiales bacterium
CCAACACCCCGGCAACGCCGCAACCGATGCCCGATCCGCCGTCGAGGCCAACCTCGCTACCGCAGGCGTGTCCTGCTCGACCCTCGAAGCCATCGGCGACACCAGCGACTCCGAACCCGGCGGCACCGTCACCGTCACCGTCGAATGCACCGCGTCGATGGCCGACGTCACCCTCCTCGGCGTCCCCGGCACCCGCACCTTCACCGCCACCGCCACCGAAGTCATCGACACCTACCGCGGCGAGTCCCCATGACCGGCCGACTCAACGACGAGCAGGGGAGCATCACCGCGTTCGTGGCCGTCATCGCCACCGCACTGGTGATGGTCGCCGGGATGGCCTTCGACGGCGGCCAGGTCATCCACGCCCACAACGCCGCCCGCAACGACGCCGAACAAGCCGCCCGCGTCGGCGCCCAACAGATCGACATCGCGCACCTCCGCCGCACCAACCAGATCCGCCTCGACCCGGCAGCGGCCGAAGCCGCCGCAGTCACCTACCTCGAACACATCGAAGCCACCGGCACCGCCACCGTCGACGGAGCGGCCATCACCGTCACCGTCACCCGCATCCAACCCCTGCGGATCCTCCCCGGCGCCGACCGCCGGATCACCGTCACCGAAACCGCGACCGCCGACGACGGAGCAACACCATGACCAACCGACGCCTACCCAGCTTCGTTAGAGGCCTCGGAGCGCTCCTCGCCACCGCCGTCCTGCTCGTCGGCGTCCCGGTCGGGCTCGCCGTCCTCGTGGGCTGGCCACTCCCGACCTCGATCCCCAGCGGCGACGCCCTGACCGGAGCGCTGAACACCGGGATCACCGACACGTTCATCGTCAACGCCATCGCCGTCATCGCGTGGCTGGCCTGGGCCCAGCTCACAGTCGCCTTCGCCGCCGAAGCAATCACTGCCGTCCGGGGCCGTCCATCACTCCGTCTGCCGGTCGCCCCCGGCTTCCAGGTCGCAGCATCCCGACTCGTCGCCGGCATCCTCATGCTCGCAGCGCCGCTCCAACCCGCCCGAGCAGCCGCTGCCGAAGCCCCGACACCCGTCGTGGCAACGATCACCGAAACACCTCAGACGGTCGTGCAGAGCGTTCGGACCCCGATGCCCACCCCGGAGACCGAAGCGGCGGTGACAACACCGGCTCGGCCTGTCCGGGAGACTAGGACCGTCACAGTCGAACGCCACGACACCTACTGGGAGATCGCCGAACGAGAGCTCGGCGACGGACTCCGCTGGCACGAGATCCAGACCCGCAACGTCGGCCGCACCATGCCCGACGGACACGTCATCGCCACCGGCGACGACACCCTCCGAGCCGGCTGGACCCTCGACATCGCCACCACCGACGCGCAGGCGACAGCCGGGGGTGAGATCGAAGTCCAGGCCGGCGACAACCTCTGGACCCTCTCGGAGACCCAGCTCGCCACCGACCTCGGACGTCCAGCAACCGACCACGAGGTCGCTCCCTACTGGACCGACGTCATCGACGCGAACCACGACCGACTGACCGACCCGACCAACCCCAGCCTCATCCACCCCGGCCAAACCATCGCCATGCCACCCACCCGCCACGCCGCCCCTCCGGCGGTCGTCGACCCAGTCACCCCCGAGCCAGTGGTCGAGGAGGCCCAGCCCGAGGCCGCGGAGTCACCACCCGAAGAACCCGCGACACCGAGCCCGAGCACCACCGTCGTCTCCGAGGAAGCTGACCCGGAACCGGCAGCGGCAGCTGCGCCCGTGACCGCCGATTCGGACCTCGACCATGCCGACGACGGAACACCCCTGCCGCTCATCGCGGTGGCCGGCGGACTCACCAGCGTCGCCCTCGCCGTCGGCGCCAAGCGCCTCATCGAACGCCGACGACGAGAACACCTCCTCGACCACGACATGCTCCCGGAACCGCAGCCCGAGCAGCGCCAACTCCACCAGACGATCGTCGCCATGGCCGACGAGGACCTCATCGGCCATCTCAACTACGCCCTCGGAGAACTCGCCGTCACCTTCGCCGACACCGGGATCGCCAGCCGACCACGAGTCGTCCGCCACAGCCCCGACAGCCTCGAGATCCTGCTCACCGACCCCGCCCCGATCGACATCCCCGGCTGGCGCTCCGACGGCGACGGCCGAGTCCTCACCCTCGACCACACGATCAATCTCGACATCGACCTGGACGGCCCCCGCTGCGCCGCCCCACTCATGGTCACGATCGGCCAACGGGAAGAAGGCGCCAACCTGTACCTCGACCTCGAAGCCGAAGGCATCGTCGCCCTCGTCGGCGTCGTCGAGAGCGCCCGCCAACTCGCCCGATCGATCCTCACCGAACTCACCATCTCGCCGCTCGCCGACCACAACCGAGTCATCACCATCGGCGACCTCGTCGAACCGACTGCCGAAGCACTCCCACGACTCACCCGCCTCGAGACCTGGCAAGACCTCGCCGACGACCTCCACACATGGCTCACGGCTTCCCACCGAGCACTCGACCTCAACACCTGGCCCAACGCCTTCGTCGGCCGAGG
>JAGQSN010000401.1:2589-3130 GCA_020439555.1 Acidimicrobiales bacterium
CCCGACATGCTCGACGACCTCATCGCCGCGTTCCCCTCCGCCGTCACCGTCGTGGTCGCCGATGAGATGGAAGGCACCCGAACCTCCATCCACTGCGAACCCGACGAGATCCGCCTCGACGACATCGGCCTCGCCTTCACCCCTCAACGAGTCGACACCGAAGCCCTGGAAGACCTCGGACGAACGATCGCTGTCTCGGAGGCGGACGAAGGTGAAGTCGACGACGACGATTACCGAGAAGGCTTCGACCTCGACGACAGCGACGACCTCGATGCCGTCGACACCGAGGATGGGGTGACCCCGGTGGAGGCCGAGGCCGAAGCTGCCGGGCCACCCGAGTACGACGTTCTCGTCCGACTCCTCGGCGACATCCGGATCGAGGGCGCCACCAAGACCGTGCACCCAAAGGCGACCTCCGTCATCGCCTACCTGGCCCTGAACCGATCGGTGACCTCCGAACGCCTGGAAGAAGCGTGCTGGTTCGGCTCGAACGGCACGTCACACCGCAAGCGCCTACGCGAGACGATGAGCATCTGCCGTG
>JAGQSN010000402.1 GCA_020439555.1 Acidimicrobiales bacterium
GTTCGACTACTGCTGCGTCCACGCCAGCTTCGCCCTACGCGACGCCGGCTTCGAGACGATCATGGTCAACTGCAACCCCGAGACTGTTTCGACCGACTACGACACCTCGGACCGGCTGTACTTCGAACCCATCACCCACGAGGACGTCCTCAACGTCATCGAAGCCGAACAGGCAGCGGGCGACGGGGGAGTGGTCGGGGTCGTCGTCTCTCTCGGTGGTCAGACCCCGCTGAAGCTCGCCGGCACGCTGCCCGAGGGTCTCGTCCTGGGGACGTCGCCGGCCTCCATCGACCTGGCCGAGGACCGCGAAGGCTGGAACGCCCTCTGCGCCGAGTTGGGGATCCCCCAACCGGCAGGCGGAACGGCGACGGACTTCGTCGGGGCGAAGGAGATCGCGGACCGCATCGGGTACCCGGTGCTCGTCCGGCCGAGCTACGTGCTGGGTGGCAGGGCGATGGAGATCGTCTACGACGACGGCCAGCTCCGTTCCGCCATGGACGCGCTCGCCGGCTTCGGTTCGCTCGGCAAGGAGGGTGGCCTCTCCGCGGAACGTCCCGTGCTCATCGACCGTTTCCTGGAGGACGCGACCGAAGTCGACGTCGACGCGATCCGCGACCGCACCGGCGAGATCATCATCGGTGGGGTCATGGAACACGTCGAGGAGGCGGGAGTGCACTCCGGCGACTCGGCATGCGCGATCCCTCCGTACTCGCTGCCGCCGGAGGTCGTGGAGGTGATCGAAGGACACACGCGTCGGATCGCGGAGGCACTCGAGGTGAAGGGCCTCATCAACGTGCAGTTCGCCGTGCGTGACGGCGAGGTCTTCGTGATCGAGGCGAACCCTCGCGCCAGCCGCACCGTCCCGTTCGTCGCGAAGGCGACGGGCGTGCCGCTGGTGAAGGTCGCGAGTCGGGTGATGGTCGGCGCGACGCTCGCCGAACTGCGCGACGAGGGGCTCCTCGTCCCGTCGAATACCGCCGGACACGTGGCGGTCAAGGAAGCTGTGCTCCCGTTCAACCGCTTCCCCGATGCGGATCGGGTCCTTGGGCCGGAGATGCGTTCGACGGGCGAGGTGATGGGTATCGACCGTTCCTTCGGCCTGGCGTTCGCGAAGAGCCAGATCGCCGCAGGGGACCGCCTGCCCGAAGCCGGTCAGGTCTTCTTCTCGCTCGCCGACCGGGACAAGCCGGCGGGTGTGCGTGCTGCACAGCAGTTCGTGAAGCTCGGCTTCGATCTCGTCGCGACGTCCGGCACGGCCGACGCTTTCGAGGCTGCCGACATTCCCGTGGCGCGGCGCGTCGCGAAGTTGGGGATCGACGACGTCGACGGCGCACCGACCGCTGTGGACCTGATCGAGGCAGGAGACATCGTCCTCGTGGTGAACAGCCCGCGAGGGCGCGGACCGCGGGCCGATGGTGGCTACATCCGAACAGCCGCAGGTGTGAAGGGCGTCCCCCTCCTCACGACCGCGGCGGCCGCGCTCGCCGCGGCCGAGGGGATCGAGGAGTGGGCGACACACGATCTGCAGGTCAAGTCGCTCCAGGAGTTCCACGCCTGATGCCGGCGATGCCGGGTTCACGACGGTCCCGGCGCTCGTTGCGCCGGGTGGTCGACATCCCGGAGATGCCCACGCGGGTCGGATCGGTGGAGCTCCGCAACCCGGTCATGACCGCTTCAGGGACCGCCGGTCACGGTGCAGAGCTGGCCCCCTACATCGACCTGGCGGGCCTGGGCGCCGTCGTCACGAAGTCCGTGCACGCGGACCCCTGGCCCGGCAACCCGGCACCACGGGTTCACGAGGCGACCGCCGGGATGCTCAACGCCGTCGG
>JAGQSN010000403.1 GCA_020439555.1 Acidimicrobiales bacterium
GCGTCGGCGAGGGCGAACATCTTGAACGTCGACCCGGGCTGGCGGCCGGACCCACCCGCGCCGGTCACGAGGTTCGTCTGCTTCCGATCGAAGTCCGTTCCCGCCATCATCGACAGGATGTGGCCCTGGTCGTCGAGCGAGACGATCGCCCCCGCCGGGTCCCCGTCACGGTTCAGGGTGTTGGTGACCGTGTCGTAGGCCAGTTTCTGGAGCTTCAGGTCGAGGGTCGTGTACACCTTCAGCCCGCCGCCGAGCACGGTTTCGCTGCCGTAGCGGTTCACGAGCCACTGCCGGACGTACTCGGCGAAGTACTTCGAGCCGTACTCCTGGCCCTTCACGTGCTCGCCGAGCACCGACGGCTTCGGGGGAGCGACGATGAACCGGTCCGCTTCGGAGACGGTCGGGTCCTCTGGGTCCATCGGCACCGCCTGGTAGTGACGAGACTGGGCTTCGGTGATGTAGCCCTCCTCGGTCATCGCGGTGAGCACGACCCGTCGACGGCGTTCGGCCTCCTTCAGGGACTTGGCGCCGCGGTACGGATCCGCCCCGTTCGGGTTCCGCAGCAGGCCCGCCAGGAACGCGGCCTCGCCGGCGTTCAGAGCCTCGACGTCGTGGCCGAACCAGGTCCGTGACGCTGCCTGCACCCCGTAGGCGCCTCGACCGAAGTACACGGTGTTGAGGTAGCGCGTGAGGATCTCCTCCTTGGAGATCTTCTGCTCGAGCTTCACCGCCATGACCGCTTCCTTGATCTTGCGGGTGAGGGTCTGCTCGGCGCTCAGGTACTCCTGCTTCACGTACTGCTGGGTGATGGTCGACCCGCCCTGACGCGACCCGGAACCCTTGATGTCCTGGTACGCGGCCCGGCCGATTCCAAGAGGATCGACGCCCCCGTGCTTGAAGAAGTCACGGTCCTCGGCGGACACGACCGCCTGGCGTAGGACCTCGGGGATCTGCTCCCAGGTCACCAGGACGCGGTCCTCGCTCCCGTGCAGCTGAGCCATGGCGTTCGCCGCGTTGCAGTTGACCTGCACATCCGCCGCGCAGATGAACGAGGTCTGCTTCTGGGTTACCGCGACGCGCGGGTCGACGGGCAGGTCGATCTCGCCGAGCACGTAGACGAGACCGGCCATCCCGACGACGAGGGCCAGCGCGGCGAGATACAGCACCCGCCTCATCCGCCAGAGGATGCTTCGCTTCTTGATCTTCCCTTGGCGGGTGACCTTGAGGTTGTGGACCGGTACCGGCTTGGGGGTTCGCATGAAGAGGAGTGCACGGGCCCGAGCCCGTGGGCAGTCCACAAAACTACCAATGGACGGTCTTCAGACCACGGTCGCGCCGACCGGGCCTGAGGCGTCCAACCCGGTCAGCGAGCTCGCGTCTCGCGGGTCGTGCCGCGGGCCGGTGTCAGCAGGAACGTGCGTGCCAGGTGGTTCCACGAACAGTCGGGGCACACCTCGACCACGTACGCGGTGAACTCGCCGGGCTTCCGGGCGATCGACATGAGCTCCTTCTTGGTGGTGATGCAACGACCGAACGACGGCAGCTTCGGGCCGAACACATAGGTGACCAGGACGACCTTCACCTCTTCGCAGACCGGGCAGTCGATCGAGGTCGGCTCGCCGAGCTCACGGGCCGCCCGAACCAGTTCAGGGTGCGCGTCGCACACCTCGTGACGGGCCACGCGGCCTTTGCGGTACTCCGAGATCACCGAGTGACGCGCGAGCCGGTAGTCGATCTCGCCGGGGCCGCCACCCCGCATCGACCGAGCGTCGAACGTCACGGATCGAGGCTAACGAGCCGAAGGCCGGTTCGCCCCCGCTTCGGGCGTCGGCCCGGCTCGTGATCGATGACATGCCGTCCACCGGGCTCGCGGCCAGACTTGGACGTCATGGCTCCCTCGATCCACGCCGAACCTTCCCCCGACTGGCACCGCTACACGACGGCCACCGAACCTCCCGGGCCTCGTTCCGCTGTCGTCTACGGGGCGGCCGTGCCGACCGAGGAATCCCTCAAGTTGCTCGGGAACGTCGAGGGGAAGCGTGTTCTCGACCTGGGCTGTGGCAACGGGGCCAATGCGGTGGTGCTCGCCCAGCAGGGTGCGAAGGTGATCGGGGTCGATCCGTCCACTGACCGACTGGCCGCGGCACGCGAGCGTGCTGACGCCGCCGAGGTGCGAGTCGAGCTCCACCAGGCGAACCCGGCTGACCTCGCTTTCCTGCGTTCGGATTCCGTCGACGTGGCGATCAGCGTGATGGCCCTCGCCGAGGTCGACGACCTGGCGCGGGTGTTCCGCCAGGTCCACCGGGTGCTCAAGCCGGAGGCGGCCTTCGTCCTGTCGTTCCCTCACCCGGCGTTCGCGATGTTCGACCCGACCGCGGAGGATCCGCTGCGCGCGGCCCGGCCCTACGACCAGTCGGACCCGGTCCCGTGGAGCCCCGACGGTGACGTGATGGTTACGGACCATCCGCGGACCGTCGGCACCCTGTTCACGACGCTGCAACGGTCGAGCTTCTGGGTCGATCAGTTGCTCGAACCGACCGCCGAAGGGACAGCCGGCGGTGCCGGAGCGGACATCGCCCGTCATGTTCCGCCGACCCTGCTCTTCAGGGCCCGCAAGCAGGGGAACTGAACCCCGACGCTCGGACGCCGAGGCCGGGGACGGCCGGCCGCTGCGTGCTCAACGGTCGATCGAACGCTGGTAGGCCCTGACCGCCAGCGGGGCGCACACCACGATGATCGCGACCATCCAGATCACCGTGTAGGCCACCGGATGGGCGATCGCCCAGGCGTCCCCCGGCTTGGTGGGGGTGTTCGGATTCCCGAACAGCTCGCGCAGGGCGTCGGACAGAGTGGTTACGGGGTTCCAGGCAGCGACGGTCCGCAGACCGCTGGGCATGCTCGAGATCGGGACGAACGTGCTCGCAACGAACGTCAACGGGAACAGCACCGAGAACGCGATGCCGGTAACGCCCTCGGGAGTCGCGACGAGGCTGCCGAGCAGCACGCCAACCCAGATCATCGCGAACGCGAAACCGACCATGAGCAGGTACGCGCCGGCCGTCTCGAACACGTCTCCACGGATGCGCCAACCAACGATGTAGCCGGTGATCGACATCAGGGCAATCGGCAACAGCGCCTTGATCACGTTGGCGACAGCGTGACCGCCGAGGACAGCGCCGTTCGCTATCGGCAGGGAACGGAACCGGTCGACCGCCTGGTTCTTGCGGTCATTCGCGATGCTCATGGCGACACCGAAAGCGGTGAACACCAAGGTCTGAGCCATGATCCCTCCCATCAGGAACTCGCGGTAGCGCTCCGCACCCGCATCCTCCCCGGAGGCGCCCGGCACGGCGATCGCTCCGCCGAACACGTAGGCGAACATGACCACGAACATGATCGGCTGGATGGTGGCGTCGCTCAGTTGCTCGGGTTGGCGACGCATGTGGACGAGGCCACGACGGGCGATCACCCAGGTGTCGTGCAGCACACCGCGGGACGGGTGCGGCTCGGCCGGCCGGGCCGAGTCGATGACCTGACCGGCGTCCACCCCCAGGCCGTCGACCGATTCCGGAACGGTTGTCGTCATCGACTCATCTCCTTCGTCTCTTCACCCTCTGCGGGCGCTCCGGTCAAGGTGAGGAACACCTCGTCGAGCGTGGGTTGGCGCAACGCCAGGTCCTCGACCGCGTGCCCGGCGTCGGCGAGGGCGGCCGCGACGGCGGCCAGGCCGGCCACGCCCTCGGTGGTGGCGGCGACGGCCGTCCGGTTGGAGCGATCGATCGTCGGCTCGCTTCCGGTCACACGAGCGAGCACCTCCGCCACGGCGACGAGGTCATCGGGGTCGTCGACGGTCACGCCGATGTTGTCCCCGCCGACCTGACGCTTGAGGCTGCGGGCGTCACCGCGGGCGATCACCCGACCGTGATCGACCACGAGGATGTCGTCCGCCAGTCGGTCGGCCTCCTCCAGGTACTGGG
>JAGQSN010000404.1 GCA_020439555.1 Acidimicrobiales bacterium
TGGTGATGCTGGCCAAGGGCAACCGGTCCCAACAGGTGACCGACGCCTGCAAGGCCCACGGCGGCTTCTACCTCGGTTCTATCGGTGGTCCCGCCGCGCGTCTCGCCCAGGATTGCATCCGCAAGGTCGAGGTCCTCGAGTACCCCGAACTCGGCATGGAGGCGGTGTGGCGCATCGAGGTCGAGGACTTCCCGGCGTTCATCGTCGTCGACGACAAGGGCCACGACTTCTTCGCCGAGGTCACAACGCCGGTGTCGATCGGCGAGAAGTCCTGACGCACCGGTGAAGGACATGGCGGAGTACCTGATCGCTGAGGGCGGCGAATCGGCCGTGCTGGGTCTGCTGCTCGCCCTCCAGTGGCCGCCGTGGTGGAGTTGGGCGCTGGCCTTGGCCGTGTCTGTCCTGGGTGGGATCTGCGCAACGAGTTTCGCCGGGCCGCACCTCGCCGCGGTCGGGGTCAGCCCCGACGACCAGTTGTTGGTGAGACCGGTCGGGTTCATGCGGGTCTGGGCCCTCAGCCGAGGGATCGACTGCCCGACGACTTCGGTCGTCGACGTGGGTGTGTCGGCCACGAAGGATCTGCACCGCGGTCGACGGCTCCCGGGGACCTACCTGCCGGGTGTGATGACCGCCGGTACGTTCCGTTCGAAGGACGGTCGGGCGCTGTGGTTGGTCGGCCGCCACCGGGAGGTTCTCGTCATCGAGTTGACCGACGAGAGGTACCGGTTCCTGGTGCTCGGTGTGGAGGACCCCAAGGCGGCCTGTGAGGCGCTGCGGGCTGCGGTCAACCGAGAGCGCTGAACTGCAGGTCGACCGGTCTGCCACAGCACGCCGGACGCGATGAGTCCCCCGCCGCGAGGCGGGGGACTCATCGTCGTGGTCAGGTTGTGACCGGATGTCGGTGGCTCAGCCGCCCATCGTTCCGGCGCCGGTCGAGACCCGGGCACCCTTGGCTGCGCCACCGCCCTCGTCGGGCGGGCACTGCTCGACGAGTGAGATCGGTGCGCAGAGCGAATTCCCGCAGCAGGTGTTCCGGGCGCAAACGTACCCGGGAGGGCAGGTGTCGCCCGGGCCGCAGAGCTCGAGGCCCGCACACGGGGTGCTCCCGGGGACGCAGTACCCACCGACCGGCGTGTCGATGCAGATGCAGTCGGGGTTGGACGAGCTGCACTCCTTGAAGTTGTCGCAGGTGCCGCCGCGACACTCCTTGATCTCCGGCGGCAGCGTGGTGGGCGGTGGGGTTCCCGCCGCTGCGGCCTGGCTGAAGAAGCTGGTCACGACGGGGGCGGTCCAAGCCACCCCGACGCCGACGCCCAGCTTCTTGAGCGCATCTCTCCGGTCGACCGATTCCCCTCCGGTCTCGGACACTTCGTCTTCACCCTGCATCGCGTTGACCTCCCGCTTTTCCGACCTACCTGATCGGAGTGTGAGGATCGTCACCTGCTCACGATCCGTTGTCAAGGCCCATTTTTCCACCACTGTGAGTGGTTCGACGGTGACTGACCATGAGGGGGTCGAATCCGTTCACGCGCGAACGAAAGACCAGGTCAGAGGTACGAGGCCGAAGGTCAGTGACGCGCGAAGGCTGATGCGGCTCGGCCGAGAGCCTCCGACACCAACTCGACACCGCGGGCGAGGTCGTCGTATTCGAGCCGGTAGCAGTGGCATCCTTCGAGCGCTCGCGCGATCGAAGGCATCGCCACACCGCCCAAGGTCGCGGCGTTGAAGGATTGTTCGATCAGCAGCTTCAGGCAGGCGACCCGCGGGAGTTCGACCAGGTGATTCGGTGCTCCCGGGGAGTACGCCGGAACGACGACGAGACGCGGCTCGGCCGGTACGCCCACGTGACCGCCGAGGTCCTCCGGAGCGACGAATCCGTGCTCACCGAGGAACGGGGTCAGGAACGGCGGAGCCTCGAAGGAATCGAACCTGTCGTGGAGGTGGGCAGCGAGTGCGATGGGTTTCGGGTACGGCTGCAAGTTATCGTCGCTCATGACCGCCACGTCATCGGTGAGGTAGCCGAAACCTGCGGCGACGAGTCCGGACACCAAGGTCGACTTGCCGGATCCCGATGGCGCGGGCATCAACACCGCTTGTCCGTCCCGTTCAGCAGCCGAGGCATGGAGGAGGAGCTCGTGCGGGGTCGTGGCACCGATGACTCGGTTGTTGATCTCCCACACCAGATGAGCGAGCAGCGCCGCGGGGTCACGAGTCATGGCGGCTCGGTGGCCGTCGACGAACACCGCGCTCACGAGGTCGGCTTCGTACTGCCATTGGACGACCGTGTAGTCGACGTCCGGGGCGCGGTTGCTGCGGAAGCGGTCATACAGATGAGCGATGACGAGAGACAGTTCAGGATCGGACACCTCGACGGAGAAGTGGTGATCGAGGCAGGAGAACGTGTTCCGTGTCATCGCCTACCTGGCCTTCCGAGGTTGATGGCGTGGCGCCATCTCATGGAGAGGGAACCTTCTCTCGCTCGGAGGTATTCGTGGGAAGGCAGCAGCAGCGCCCGCGCGTAGGCAGCACGATCGCGCCAGGATCTGATCGCCCAGAGGCCGAGGGCAGCCTGCCGCGCATAGGACCCCTCCTCCGAGGCGTACGCGCGCAGTGCTGCCGCCTCGAACCTGGTCGGTTCGTACGAATCGGCCCATCGTCGCAGCGTGCCATCGAGTTCGACGCCGAGCGTCTCCGATGTCACCCGCAGACCCCTGGCAACGGCCGCCTGGCCCCGCCACCGCCGGGAGGTCTCGAGAACTTCGTCCGCGTTCAGTCGTCCTGAACGGTCGATCTCGGCGATGTCACGAAGCGACGACAACCGTGGACGCTTGGACAACGCTGCGTGGTAGCAGACGTGCAGGAACCGTTGGGTCCGACCGAGCACGGGAACAGCCGTTCCACCCAGGACGACCTCTGCGTGATCGTCGAAAAGGTCGTCCGCGACGAGGCTGAGTCCGAATGGGCCTGAGCAGAAGACACGGTGGACGTCGACCTCGAACCCGTCCTCCCGCTCCACGCAGACGCCCTTCTCGAAGCGAGCACGGAATCCGGGCCTCGGCTCGAGGAACAACGTCCTACCGCCGTCCGTGACGAGCATTTCGACGGCTGCGTCAAGGTGCTTCCCTTCGACGAGAAGGTCCACATCGCCTGACGAGCGCATCGCCGGGTCGTCGTAGTCCGAGTGGGCGACGGCCATTCCCTTGAGCGCACGGTGGTCGATTCCGGCTGCAGTGAGTCGCTCCGAGATACCCGCCAGGACTCGTTCCAGACAGACATCCACAGCGAGGGCCGACTCGTGACAGCGTTTGGCCTCCTCGTACTGTTCGTCGGTCGCCGGCAGGGCCCCGGACTCGATCGCAGCCACGAGGTGATAAGGGATGCGCTCCGCCGCCACCCTGCCGATCAGCTCGAGAAATGCACGAGCGCCGAGCGGGCTCGAACCTTCGGCCACGGGCGCACCTTCGAGCCCTTGAGCGGCGACGACGCGCAGCGTTGGCGTGACCAGCGCCGATCGGAGGGCGGTCGGATCGGCGACGCTCAACTCGTGATCTCCGCCGTCGTCGAGGAAGGAGGTCCGATGAGCCCAGCGGCCACCAACTCCTCGACGATCGGCTCCACTGCCGCCCGGGCCTCGCCGGACGACATGTCGAAGGCTGCGGCGACGAGGTCGATGACGTCGTCCGGACGAGTCGGTGACTCGAACGCGTCATAGACGATCCGCGCCGAGCCGCGGAGCACCATCGGCTCGTTCGAGGTGCAGAGGGCCACCGTCGCGTCCGACGTCTTCCGGTAGAAGGTCCGGCCGGCCTTGACCAGTCGGACCGAATCGCTCACGACTCGGCGGCCGCTCGTCGCACCAGTTCCATCACTCCGGTCGCCCCCGATGCGAGTGGGGAGGCGGTGCGACCTGACTCGTCGATCAGATATGCGGACGGGGTGCCGAGACCGGCGAACGGGGCGAATCCGTCGGCGTACGCGAACTGACCCGTAAGGCCGTGACCGTCACGAACCCCTCGGTTGGCTTCCTCGTCGCCGTGCGTGAGGAACCAGATCTGGGAGCCGGCCTCGGCGACCGAAGGTTCTGCCGCCGCGAGGCTGTCCGCCATCCGGATGCAGTACCCACAACTGGGGCTCCAGTTCACGAGCACGGTCAGACGACCGTGCAGCCCGGCGTTGTCCAGATCGGGTCCGTCGAGACCATGCAGACGGAAGTTGTCCAGTGGTGTACCGACCGGTAGCCCTTCGGGTTGATCCGGGAAACGGAGCTGCGGCGCAGCCTTCACTCCTTCGAACAGACCGGCCTGGCCGAGTTTGCGGACCAGTGCGAGCACGTCCTCACGAACGACGTCCGGATCGGCGTCGAAGCCCTCGCTCAGAAGGTCCGCTACATCTTCTATCGAACGTGACCCGTCGAACGCCTTCCACACGACGGCGCCCGTTCCGTCCAGCCAGTGGGCGTCGTAGTTCCCCTGCGGCGACTCCGGCAACGGGGCGGTCAACACGAGTTCGCCTTCCAGCTCGGCGAAGGAGACGCCGGCTACTGGAACCGGAACGAAGTCGACGTCGATTTGTTCGGCGGTCAACTCGGCATCAGCCATTGGTCACGACCTCCAGGATCGGATCGGTGATGGTCGACGGTTCTCCCCAGCCGAGCGGGATCCTCTGGACGCCGGAGACCACGGCGGCCAGATCGGACAGACACTGCTGAGGATCGTTATTGCTGAAGTACGTGTCACGGGCCGCGATGGCTACTGCCTGTGCAGCCGTGAGTTCGTGGTTCCCGAAGAACGCCCATCCGCACAGCGGATAGGCACCGGCAGGAACCGGAGCCTCCGGACGAGGCGCTCGTGCGAGGTCGGTGATCGAATCGGTCACCGACCAGTCGAGGTCCAGTACCGGCTCGGGTACGACTATCTCCGAACGGGCGGCGTCGAGGAATACCCACGGCAGGTCGACGTAGCGCACACCACGGAGAGCGAACCGGCGTTCGAAGCGGGCGCGATACTCCCGCAGCGTCATCGGAGCGATCACCGCACCGCTGTCGCCGACCAGTGCGACTCCTTGGACCGCCTGGAATCGGCCGGTCGAAGCCACCGCCAGGCTCGACAGGGATCCGACGAGCCCGTGGACCAGACGAAGCGGATCCCTGGTCCTCAAGTGGGCGTTCGAGCCCCGGTACAGGAAATGGAAGCCGGTGTTGCGGGAGCGCCGCTGCTCGCCCGCGAGCAGGACCGAGAAGTTGACGGGTGTCTCCGGGTCCTCGACCACGTGAGCCCGGAGAAGGGTTTGCAAGACGTCCGACAGCTCCGCGCTGCTCGCCCTGATCCCGACACGGAACGCCGCGACGTCAACGGCGAAGGTCGGCTCCCACGGCAACTGGTTGAGGTTGTCGACACAAGAAGTCTCGGGCTCGACCAGGAACTCCTGTTCCAGGTCCAAGTCGTCGACCCCGGTAGCACCCACCATCCTGCACCCTCCTCGGAAAGAGCGCGCACTGTACCTCACGCTCTGACCTCGGGGAATGGGCCATCTGGCCAATGCGAGAGCGGCCGACCCCAGGGCCGTACCGTCCTGCTCGGCACCTCGGGTGCTCCCTGACCGGAACCCGTACCTCGAAACATCGGCCTAGGCTCCGCCGGTGGCCGAACCCGACCTGTCCGACCTGCTCACAACGTCGCTGGCGGAGAAGTTGGGTGATGTGGAGGTCGAAGGACTGACGCTGCTGACAGGCGGCGCGTCACGCGAGACCTGGTCCTTCGACGCCGTCGATCGCGATGGTGAGCGGACGCCTTTGATCCTCCAGCGGAACCGGGGCGGAGGTTCGCTCGGCGATACTTCGTTCGCCGTCGAGGACTGCCTTCTCGCTGCCGCGTGGAGCGCGGGCGTCCCTATCCCCGAGGTGGTCGTCGACGCGACCGGGAGCGCGGCGCTCGGTCAGGCCCGGATCACCCGACGCATCGATGGTGAGTCACTCGGGAAGAAGATCGTGCGCGGTGATCGCTTCGCAAGCGCCCGGAAGTTGCTACCCACCCAGATGGGCGCCGCTCTCGCCGCGATCCACAAGATCCCGCTCGATGATCTCGACGGGCTTCCCGAGGTGGACGTGATCAGCCAGATCCGCTTCGGCCTCGACGGTCTGTCCGTAGTGTCGCCCGCGTTCGAGCTCGCGCTGCAGTGGCTCGAGGACAACCGCTGTGCATCAGCTCGGCGAACGGTCGTGCACGGCGATTTCCGAATCGGCAACCTGCTCGTGGACGATTCGGGGCTCGTCGCCGTACTCGACTGGGAACTGGCGCACATCGGCGACCCGATCGAGGACCTCGGCTGGCTCTGCGTGAGGGCCTGGCGCTTCGGCGGCGACGGTGTCGTCGGCGGTATCGGCGACCTGGAGGACTTGCTGAGGTCATACCGCGAGGCCTCCGGTGAGGAGGTGTCGGAGGAACAGGTCCGTTGGTGGATCGTCGCCGGCACGTTGCGGTGGGGGATGATCTGCGCGTTGCAGGCGAGTCGGCACCTCGGCGGTCACGTGAAGTCGGTCGAGTTGGCGACGATCGGGCGTCGGATCGCCGAGAACGAGCACGACACACTCGACCTGCTCGGCATTCCGGCTCACCCCGACGGCCAGCCGCTACCTGTCGTGGATCACGGTGCCTCCAGTGCCCTTGCTCTCGTCGCCGCCGTGCGCGAACAACTGGCCGACAGGGTGATGCCGAAGCTCTCCGGCGGGGACGCGTACACGGTCCGTGTCGCTGCCAACGCGCTCGCCATGGTGGAGCGTGAACTCTCGGCCGCACCGCCGCCCCCCATTGACGTGGACGAGATCGAACTGGCTCGGCGGATCCGCGGCGGCGAACGGATCAGCGAGTCCGACGTGGCCGCAGTGCGGGCGGCGGTCGAAGCCCGACTTGCCGTGGCGAACCCCCGCTGGTCCTGACCACTCGCCCCGGTCTCCCCTCCTGACGCCGGTCAGGCGAGGGTGACGAGTTCGAGGAAGTCGTCGTGCCAATGGTCGACGTCACCCGCCGGCATCAGCAGCGCCCGGTCCGGTTCGAGCGCCTCGACGAACTCCGCGTCGTGGCTCACCACGATCAGGGTGCCGCCCCAGCCCGAAAGAGCTTCGGCGACGGCGGTGCGTGACCCTGGATCCAGGTTGTTCGTCGGTTCGTCGAGCAGGAGGACGTTGTTGCGGCCGCTCACGAGCTGAGCGAGCGCCAACTTCGTCTTCTCCCCGCCCGACAGTGTCGACGCGTCCTGGAAGACCTTGTCGCCGACGAGGCCGAACATGCCGAGGATCGAGCGGAGTTGACCGTCGCCGAGGCCGTCGGAGGCCTCGCGCATGTGTTCCACGAGGTCCTTGCCGGCACGGATCCCCTCGTGTTCCTGCGCGTAGTAGCCGACCTTGACGCCGTTCCCCCACTTGAAGGTTCCGATCACGGGGTCGGTGATGCCGGCCAGGACGCGCAGCAGGCTCGTCTTGCCGGCACCGTTGAGACCCATCACGAGCACCCTGTCGCCGCGGCCGGCATCGAACGTCACGTCCTCGAACACATCGAGGCCCGGGTAGCTGACTGCCAGTTCGGAGGCTTCGAGCACGGTACGGGCGCAGTGTGGAGGATCGGGCAGCTTCAGCTTGAGGGTCCTGCGCGCGACCGACGAGTCCGGTGCTGATTCCTTGAGGCGTTCGATGCGCTTCTCGATGCTGTGTGCCATCGCCGCCTTCGTGGCCTTCGCCCCGAAGCGATCCACGATGGTCTGGAGTCGGTCGATCTCCTTTGCCTGCTGGGCGATCATCTTCGCCTGCCGGGCCTCGTCGGCTTCGCGGGCGGCCAGGTACTGGGAGTAGGTGCCCTTGTACTCGTAGGTGGTGGCGGTGGTCAGGTCACCGCCACGGTCGAGGTGGATGACGCGGGTGATCGCGTCGTCGAGCA
>JAGQSN010000405.1 GCA_020439555.1 Acidimicrobiales bacterium
GGTCGAGGGTGAGGGTGCCGGCGAGCGTGGCCTCGTCGATGATGACGAGCTGGCCCTTGCGGAACTGCGCCCGTCCGCGGTCGAACTCGTGCAGCCACTTGGCGGTGTTCTCGCAGCCGATGCCCAGGTCGTCGGCGAGCACTTGGGCGGCGACGGCGCTCGGCGCCAGCCCGACGACGCTGCCCTGACCGTGAGCCTTCGTCCAGGCCGTCTTCAGCGCATGCATCGCAGTCGTCTTGCCAGCCCCGGCAGGGCCGACGAGAAGGTCGACCTGTCGCCCGGACACAGCAATGCTCGCCAGCGTCTCGGACTGCTCGGCAGACAGCAGGTGTTCCTTGCGGGTCACGCGCTCGATCACGGCCAGGGCCACGGACGGAGCTGCCATGTCGTTCGAGCGAGCCAAGAGCCGGTCCTCGGCAGCGAGCAACGCCTCCGACGTGAAAACGACCGAGTGTCGGGGACGGAAACGGCTGGTGCCGTCGGCTCGGCGGAAGGTCTCCGGCACGGTGACCAGCTCTGGCGGCGTGATGGTGAGCGACTCTTGCTTGGCGGCGTCGACGATCATCCCGACGACTGTCTCGCGGTCGTCGGCGCTGGCGAAGCGCCAGCCCATCGTCTGCCGGGACGCCTCGGCCCAGAGGTTCCAGTGCCGCCAGGTCGACCGCTTCTCCTCGATGACGCCCACCACGGAGACGGCGACCTCGCCGATCACGTCGAGCGGTACGTCGTCGGCTCGGAGAGTAGGACGGGCGATGGGACGGGCGGTGACCTGCTTCGCCCAGCCGACTGAGTCCGTACCCATGATCTTCTCCGCCCGTCCTCGCCATTCGGTGGTCAGGTCGAACAGGGAGTGGATCTCCTTGTCGGGGCGTGTGGCGAGCGTGGCTTTCGCGCGCAGTTGGATGATCCGGGCGGGTGACGGGCGGCGCCCGGTGCGCTCGATGTGCTCGGCGATGAGCCGGTCCTTCTCCTTGTCGATGTGGCTGGATCGGCTGGAGAACTCGTGGATCAGCGCTTCCGGGACCGGCTCGAGTTCCCACGCTGGGTTGCGCTCGGTTCCGCGATCGCGTTGTTCCCATTCGATGCCGAACAAGCGGGTCATGCGGTCGGCGAGCACGGCGTTGTAGTGCTCGGAGATCGGGACGTTTGCCTCGTACATCGGGGTCCCGTCGAGGCTTCGCCAGCGGCCGTCCTCGGTCGTCTTGACCTTGCTGGAGATGACGACGTGCGTGTGGAGTTGGGGGTCGCCCAGCCGGGAGTCCCAGTGGTCGTAGGCCGTGGCGGCGACGCCGACGACGTCGGCTTGCATCACCGCACCGTCACCGGCTGCAACGCCTCTCCTGGTCGCGACGACTTCCCGCTCCATGAAGTCGAGCACCTCAGCGATGGCATCGTGATGGGCCTGGACGATGAGTGCCTGGGTGCCTGCGTCGGCAACGCCCCACAGGGTCGAGACTGACTTCGGGACGCTGAACGTGAAGTCGTACCCAGCAACCCCGGCGGAGGGCTTACTCGCCTCCTCGGCCTTGATCTCGTGGACCGCAGCGTCGCGTTGCTCCTCGGTCAAGCGGGGACTCAGGTCGGCCACACGGGCGGCGACGCGCTCATCGACTGGCGGGTACGTCGGGAAGGCCCTGCCGAGCTTCTCGCCGGTGACCGGGTCGAGGCCCGCGCCGATCAGCAGCTGGAGTTGCTGCGAGGTCACGACGTCGCCCCGCTTGATCTCGCCGTTGCCGAAGGCGTGGAGGGCGGAGCCCATCCACCGTCCGGGCGGGGTGCCCTCTTCGGTGTAGTACCGGGTGACCGGGTTCGGGTCGGCCAGGTTGGCATCACCACGCACCACACTTTTGAGGAGGTAGTCGTAGCCCCGACCGGCGTAGATCTTCCGCATCGAGACGGTCATGGCCGCACACCTCCTCGTCGTGAAGGTGTGCGAAGCGGTTCACAGCCCGCGATTCGACCTGAGTTGTCCACAGGCCCCGGGCCACAGAGCCCTCCTCGTTCTGCATGACGTGTATGTCGAGAAGAGCGCAGCGGACGCAGAGGACGGGCGGAGGGCCGAGGAAGCGCGACGACGGCCGGGGCGGCACACCTGCGCAGCAGAGCGGCTCTGAGCCACAGGGAGCAAGGAGGCAACGTGAAAATCGGACCGGTTCAGGATCTCGGATCTGTCGTACGATACGAATGCGACGACCTAGTCGGCCCGCCGTCAGGGCGCCGTACGCGTCCTTCTCGGGGTGTTCTCGCGAAGGCGACCAGGACTCGGCCATGACGAACGCACGACGCTTCTCGCTCCTGGCGACCGCTACCGCGGTGGCGATCGCAATGGGAGGTTGTGCCTCCGACGGCAATGATCCGGAGGCGACCCCGACCCCCACCTCGAGTTCGAGCTCGCCCGCCCCGACCACCACTTCCCCGACGCCGCAGTCCGACAGCGATATCGCATCAGAGGCGGCGTCGGCGCTTGTCGCGAAGTACTACGCCACCGTGGACCGGCTTGGACAGCAGCCGAGCGAATCACTCGGCGCGCTCTCTACGGTCGCGACCGGAGTGCAGCTGTCTGCCCAGCAGACCGCCTTGAAGAGTCAGCGCGAGGCCAACCAGAAGCAGGTCGGCGACACCAAGATCACCAAGCTCGACGTCCAATCGGTCAACCTCGACAACTCCGATCCGAAGGCGGGCAAGGTTCCCACGGTCCAGATCGATGTCTGCTGGGACGTCAGCCAGGTTGACGTGGTCGATGCGACCGGCAAGTCCATCGTCAGCAGCAGCCGCCCCGACACCGGCTGGACCCGTCTAACCGTCGCCAACTACCACTACGCCGCCAACCCGACCGGGGGCTGGCGGGTGGCCACCGGTCAAGACCTCAAGAAGGACCCATGCGACGCCTCGTGATCCGGATCGTCGCGATCCTGATCACCACCGGCGGAATCGTCGCCGGGGGACAGATCCGCGCGCAGGCGGACACGGTCTGCCAGCAGACCAACCCGACTACGGGCGAGTGTCTGATCTGGGTCGAGGTACCGGGAAATCCGTCGGATCCGGGCAACGGCGGAGGTGACGGCCCGACGGACACCGGCACGGGCTCTGCCTGCTACTGGGACGGCACAGACCAAGGGATCTCGAAGCCACCGCCCGGTCCGGTCCCCTGCTCAAGCGAGGCGGGCTACTGGTCGAACGCCTACAACTGCTACATCGCGGCGGTCGATCCCCAACCGCCGGCAGGCGACCCGAGTTGGCAGGGCCACGAGCCCGGGGATGGCGCGGTCTACAACTGCTACCAACCTCAGACCGACCTACTGATCCTGGTGTGGGCGGCCGATCCACCGCCGAACTCCGGCACCGGCCCAACACCCCGTGAGGTCGCTCAGCTCGCGATCGAGCAGATGGCGTTGCGCGCCATCGACATCGGCATCACACCTGAGCCAGGTGAGGACAGCATCGG
>JAGQSN010000406.1 GCA_020439555.1 Acidimicrobiales bacterium
TCGACTACGAGCACCACGGTCTCCTCTACTGCGCCACCCACCTACCGGACCCGCGCCAGCCGGGTTTCGATCCTGCCGTCCACGACGAGTTGGTCGCACTGATCGGTGCGGCCGGTGGCCGAACGCTCTCGTTGTTCACCTCGTACCGGGCGATGGATGCTGCGCTCGAAGCGGTCCGTTCACGGATCGACACCCCGATCCTCGGCCAGCGTGACCTGCCGAAGCCCGCACTCGTCGAGCGATTCGCGGACGACGAGTCGGCCAGCCTGTTCGCGACGATGGGCTTCTGGCAGGGAATCGACGTGCCGGGCCGGACGCTCTCGCTGGTGACGATCGACAGGTTGCCGTTCCCTCGCCCCGACGAACCGCTGCTCCAGGCACGCCGTGAACGTGCCAAGGCCGATGCCTTCCGCCTGATCGACCTACCCCGCACGGCGATGATGCTCGCCCAAGGCGTTGGACGACTGATCCGAACCGCCACCGACAAGGGCGTGGTCGCCGTGTTCGACCCGCGCCTGGCCAGCGCCAAGAGCTACCGCTGGACCCTCCTCGACGCCCTACCACCGTTCCCTCGGACCAAGGACCGTACCGAGGTCGAGGGCTTCCTGCGCGACATCACGGCCGACTGATCGACTCGGCCGGACCTGCCGAGCAGACCACCTGGTTCCAGCACGTCCGGCAGGTGAGTTGGCCCGGCTCAGTAACCGAGGCGCTCCAGTGCCCTGGGGCGACGCTGCCAGTCCTTGTCCACCTTCACGAACAGTTCCAGATAGGCCCCGGGGGGTAGTTGCTCTCGCACCGCGATGCCGACCTGTTTGAGGACCGAACCCTTCCTGCCGATCACGATCCCCTTCTGGGACTCGCGTTCGACGAGGATCTCGCAGCGGATCCGCGGCCACTCCCATTCGGTGACCCGTGTCGCCACCGAGTGCGGCACCTCGTCACGGGTCACGGCCAGGAGCTGCTCGCGCACCAGTTCCGCGACCCAGAACGCCTCGGGCACGTCGGTGACCATGTCGTCGGGGTAGTAGGCGGGACCGTCGGGCAGGCGGGCGACGATCGCCTCGACCAGCTCGGGGACACCCTCACCCGTGCGGGCCGAGATCGGGAAGTACTCATCCCCGTTGTCGAGCTCTGCTGCGGCGGCGAGCTGGGCGAGGACGTCCTGCGGGGGTGCGAGGTCGGTCTTGTTGACGACGACGATCGCGTCGCGCGGCACCCGCGAGGCGACCCACTGGTCACCCCGGCCGATCGGTGCAGTCGCGTCCACGAGCAGGCACACGACGTCTACGTCGCCGATGGCCTCGGTGGCGGTGTCGTTGAGCCGCTCCCCCAGCAACGTCCTCGGCTTGTGGATCCCTGGCGTGTCGACGAACACGACCTGAGCGTCGGGTCTGGTGAGCACACCTCGCACCTGGTTCCGTGTCGTCTGCGGCTTGTCGGACACGATCGTGACCTTCTGACCGAGGATCGCGTTGAGCAGAGTGCTCTTGCCGACGTTGGGACGACCGACGAGCGTCACGAATCCTGATCTCACGACCCACCGTCCGCTGCGGTGACGTCGGAGCTGTCGTCGCTGACCACGGGCTCGATCCTGTCTATGCGGACCCGCATGATGCGCCGGCCCTGCACGCGTTCGACGCGGAGCCTCGCTCCCTCGCAGTCGACCGTGTCACCGACCACTGCGAGGCGTCCGAGACGGTCCAACAGGAGGCCACTGACCGTGTCGAACTCGCCTTCGGGGAGTTCGAGTGCCAGCAGGTCGTTCGCGTCGCTGATCGTGAGACTTCCACGGACCCGTGCCCCACCGTCGGGGAGAGGTTCGACCTGGGCGTCCTCGGTGTCGAACTCGTCGACGATCTCCCCGACGAGCTCCTCGATCAAGTCCTCCAGGGTGACGAGTCCGGCGGTGCCGCCGTACTCGTCGATCACGACCGCCATGTGGAACTGTTCGGCCTGCATCTCCCGCAACAACTCCGCCACCGGTTTGGTCTCCGGCACCGCACGCGCCGGACGAACGAACACAGACACCGGCTCGTCCTCGCGACCGTCTCGTTCGGCGCGCATCAGGTCCTTCGCGAAGACGAGGCCGATCACGTCGTCGATCCCCTCACCGAGGACGGGCACGCGGCTGTAGCCGTTGAGCAGCACGACCTCCATAACGTCCGCCACCCGGAACTCGTGGGACACGGTGACCATGTCCGGCCGGGGCACCATCACCTCGCGGACGACGGTGTCACCGAACTCGATGATCGATTCGATCAGGCGGGCCTCGTCGGCCTCGATCGACTGTGCCTCCGCCGCCTCAGCGGTGATCGCGAGCAGTTCCTCCTCCGACACGTACGGCCCCTCCTTCAGGCCCTTGCCGGGGAGGATCACGTTGGTGATCGTGATGTAGAGCTGGGCCAGAAGGCGGAGGGGGGCGAACTCGGCGAGCAGTCGCACCGGCCGGGCGCAACGCAGCGCCGTCGACTCGGTGTGCTGGATCGCCCACGTCTTCGGTGCCGTCTCGGCCAGCACGTACATGACCGACACGTTGAGGATCGTGCCGATCACGAGACCCTTCGCCCCGAACAGGTTCCCGGCGAGGACACCGGTGAGCGACGCCTGGACCAACTGGCTGACGAGCACCACCAGCAGCAGCGCGTTCAACCACCGTTCCGGCGTCTCGACCAGTTCCTGCAGCGCTGCGGCTCCGGGACGCCCCTCCTCGACGAGCGCCTTCGCCTTCGCCTTGGACACCCGCAGCAGTGCCGTCTCGGCCATCGCCGTGAACATCGAAAGGACCGTGAGGGCGACGATGGCGACGGCCATCCAGATGTCGGCATCGCTCAACTCGGCCGCCAGCATCGGTCCGCCGGTCATCGTTCCACCCGGTGATAGAGGCCAAGCAGTTCCCGTTCGCGGGCCTGCATCACCTCGGTCTCCTCCGGTGTCGCGTGGTCGTGGCCCAACACGTGGAGTATCCCGTGCACGATCAACAGTGCGATCTCGTCGTCGTAGGTGCCGGCGTGCCCGGGTGCGTTGCGGGCGGCCACGGAAGGACAGATCACGACGTCACCGAGCAGCACCGGGACGTCGGATGCGGGTTCCCGGTCCGGCCCGGCACTGCCGCCGTCGGGGGATCGACCGGTGACGAGGTCCTCCTCCGCGTCGATCGGGAACGCGAGGACGTCGGTCGGTCCGGTCTTCTCCATGAACGTCTCGTTGAGCTGTGCGATCGTCGGTTCGTCCACGAAGATCAGAGAAAGCTCCGCGTCCCCGCTGACCCCTTCGTGGGCGAGGACGTTCCGGGCGAGCGCCTCCCACCGCGGCAGGTCGACTTCGTGATCGGACTGCTCGTCGGCGACGAACACCTCCAAAGTGCCGTCGTCGGGGGTTCGGCGCCGGCGTCTGGCCCCGGGCGGCGTGGGTTGGCTCAACGCCGCCCGTCCGGCTCGGCGGACTGGTGTTCCTCGTAGGCGCGCACGATGTCGGCCACGATGCGGTGCCTGACGACGTCTCGCCGGCCGAGCCGGACGAACGCCAGCCCTTCGATACCGGTCAGGACCTTCTCGAGACCGGCGAGGCCCGAACGGCCGCCGGGAACGTCGACCTGGGTCGTGTCGCCCGTGATGACGGCCTTGGAACCGAAGCCTATGCGGGTGAGGAACATCTTCATCT
>JAGQSN010000050.1 GCA_020439555.1 Acidimicrobiales bacterium
TCGGCGCTGATCCACGCCGCGACGATGGTCACCGCGGGCGTCTACCTCCTGACCCGCATGAACCCGATTCTCCTGTTGGCGTCGGACTGGGTGCCGTGGCTGATCGCGATCGTCGGTGCGATCACGTTGCTGTTCGCAGCTTCCATCGCGGTCGCCCAGAACGACATCAAGAAGGTGCTGGCGTACTCGACGGTCAGCCAGCTCGGCTACATGTTCCTGGCCGTCGGCAGCGGTGCCTACGTCGCGGCGATCTTCCACATGGTCACCCACGCCTTCTTCAAGGCTCTGCTGTTCCTCGGCTCCGGTTCGGTCATCCACGGGATGCACGACGAGCAGGACATGCGCCGAATGGGTGCACTGAAAAAGCTCATGCCGATCACCGCAGCGACCTTCATCGTCGCCTGGTTGGCCATCGCCGGCGTGCCTCCGTTCTCGGGGTTCTTCTCCAAGGACGAGATTCTCCTGCTCGCATGGGAGAAGAGTCCGGTCCTCTGGGCTGCCGGTCTCGTCGGCGCCCTGCTGACCGCCTTCTACATGAGCCGCCAGGTGTTCATGGTCTTCTACGGCGACAAGCACTGGGACCGGCCGATCGCCGAGGCGGTGCCGGAACTGGCCGCCGAGCGTGAAGCGGCCGGCGTCCACGAAGGCCACGGCGTCGGCCCGGCCGGGGAGATCCACCCGCACGAGTCGAACTGGAAGATGACCGTCCCCCTCGCCGTCCTGTCGGTGTTCGCCTTCGGTGCCGGCTTCCTCAACACGCCCTTCACGGACGCCGGCAAGTTCCTCGAGCACTGGCTCGAACCGGTGGTCCACCTCGGAGAGGTGCACAGCACCGCCGCCACCGGTGTGAAGATCGGTCTTGGTGCGGTCGCGACCCTGACCGCCCTCGCCGGCATCTCGATCGCGGCGATCATCTACCTCAAGGGTCGCCGTGACCTTGCGGCCAAGGTCGAACAACCGATCCTCGCCAAGGGGTGGCTGTACGACGCCACGATCACGGCGTTCGTCGGCGGACCGGGCCGGGCGCTGTTCCAGGCGATCGCCGACCGGGCCGACAAGGGCGTGGTCGACGGAGCCGTCAACGGGGTCGGCCAACTCGTCCGCGAAGGTTCTGCGAAGGTCCGCCTCGCCCAGAACGGCTACGTCCGCAGCTACGCCCTCGCTTTCACCGTCGGGGTGATCGTCGTGGTCGGGCTCCTCCTCTCCAAGGCGGTGTACGCGTGAGCGCCGCGATTCTCGCCTCGGAGGCCCAGGCCGCCGGTGTGTCCTTCCCGATCCTGACCTTCCTCGTCGTCACCCCTGCGATCGGTGCCGCCATGGTCGCGTTGGTGAACAACCGGCGCCCGGAGATCGCCAAGCAGGTCGCCGTCCTGTTCGGCATGGCGACAGCAGCTCTCAGCATCGGGGTCCTGGCCCTCTTCAAGACCGGGGTCGCCGGCTACCAACTGGTCGAACACGCCCGCTGGATCAAGGAGCCTCAGATCTCCTGGGCGCTCGGCATCGACGGCATCTCCCTGTGGCTCGTCGTGCTGACCGGGATCCTCTTCCCGATCTCGATGCTCGGCGCCTCCCCGCACGAGAACGAGAAGCCGTACTACGCCTGGCTGCTCCTGCTGGAGGCCGGATGTCTCGGCACGTTCGTGGCGAAGGACCTGTTCCTGTTCTTCATCATGTTCGAGATCGTGCTCGTGCCGATGTACTTCCTGATCAGCGGCTGGGGTTACGACGACCGCAAGTACGCGGCGAACAAGTTCTTCCTGTTCACGATGTTCGGCTCGGCGTTCATGCTCGTCGGCATCCTCGCCACGGCGTACCTGCACGCCAAGGGTGGCCCGGTCACGTTCGACCTCCAGACTCTCGCCGAGCACCAGGGCGTGATCGCCAAGACGACCGCCCGCTGGTTGTTCCTGTCGTTCGCGATCGCGTTCGCCGTGAAGGTCCCGCTGTTCCCGTTCCACACCTGGCTGCCCGATGCCCACACCCAGGCACCGACGGCTGGCTCGGTGATCCTCGCCGGCGTCCTCCTGAAGCTCGGCACGTACGGGTACCTACGCTTCGGTCTGTACCTGTTCCCCGAGGCGGCCGTCTGGGCTGCACCCGCGATGGTGACCCTCGGCGTCATCGGCATCACCTACGGGGCGATCTGCGCCGCGATGCAGAAGGACCTCAAGCGAATCGTCGCCTATTCGTCGGTGGCCCACCTCGGCTTCATCGCCCTGGGCACGTTCTCCCTCACGACACAGGGCATCTCGGGCAGCGTGTTCCAGATGGTCGCCCACGGCATCTCCACCGGCGCCCTCTTCCTGCTCGTCGGAATGATCTACGAGCGCCGCCACACCCGGGCGATCGCAGCCCTCAAGGGCCTTCAGAAGCCGGCCCCGATCTTCGCTGCGTTCTTCACGATCGTCACGATGTCGTCCATCGGCCTCCCGGGTCTCAACGGCTTCGTCGGCGAGTTCGTGATCCTCCAGGGATCGTTCCTGACCCGCCGCTGGTGGACGGCGGTCGCGGTCATGGGCGTGATCCTCGCCGCCCTGTACCTCTTGTGGGCCTACCAGCGTGTGTTCCACGGAATGCCCGACGAGGACAACGCCTCGTTCGCCGAGCTGAAGTTCACGGAGGGGCTCGCCCTGGCGCCACTTCTGCTGATCATCGTGTTCATGGGCGTCTACCCCAAGCCCATCTTCGACCGCATGGAGCCATCGGTGACCCACCTCGTGCAGCACATCGAGGAGCACACCGACTACCGGGAGCCGGGAGTGGCTCGCAAGGGACCCGAGGTGGTCCCGGTCTCGGAACGCCACTCCGAGGAGGCCTCGGGCCAGACCCACGCCGACGAGCACGGCGACGCGACGGAGAACGGTGAGGGAGGCCACTGATGACCTTGCTCGCCGAGATCCAGAAGCTCGACACCCCGAACGTCGAGTTCTCCACCATCCTGCCGGTCCTGCTGCTGCTCGGCGGAGCGGTGCTGCTCCTCGTGATCGGCTCGTTCCTGCCGAAGCGCTCGAAGACCCCGTGGCACGCGACCTTCACGCTCGTGACAGCCGGTGCAGCGATCATCTCTTCGGTCGTCCTGTGGTTCCGGGTTCGTGACGACGGTGCGATCCGCGCCCTCGGCGACACGGTCCGTATCGACGGCATCACCGTGTTCCTGACGATCGTGATAGCCGCAGGTGTCATCCTCACGGCGCTGCTCACGGACGGGTATCTGCGCCGCGAACGGCTCGAAGGGCCCGAGGCCTACGTGCTGTTGCTGCTCTCGGCCAGCGGTGGCGTGATCATGGCCTCCGCGAACGACCTCGTCGTCCTGTTCCTCGGCCTCGAGATCCTTTCGATCGCCGTGTACGTGCTGGCGGGCCTTCACATCCGCCGGGCACGTTCCGGTGAGGCCGCGATCAAGTACTTCGTGCTGGGCGCCTTCTCGTCAGCGTTCCTGCTCTACGGGATCGCCCTCGTCTACGGCGCGACCGGCAGCACGAACCTGACCGCGATCCAGTCGTTCCTGGCGCGCAACATCCTCACGAACAACGTCGGCCTGCTCGCGGGCTTCGCTTTCCTGCTCGTCGGGCTCGGCTTCAAGGTGGCCGCGGTGCCGTTCCACTCCTGGGCGCCTGACGTCTACGACGGTTCACCGAGCCCGGTCGTCGCCTACATGGCCTCCGGCGTGAAGACGGCGGGCTTCGCCGGTCTCATCCGCGTGTTCGTCTACGGCTTCGAGACCTCCCAGGCCGACTGGCGTCCCATCGTCGCCGTGCTCGTCGTGCTGACGATGGTCATCGGTTCGGTCCTCATGGTCAGCCAGACGAACGTCAAGCGGATGCTCGCCTACTCGTCGATCAGCCACGCAGGGTTCATTCTCCTGGGGATCGACGCGGCCACCGACCGCGGCGTCTCGGCGATGCTCTTCTACCTGGCGACCTACACGTTCACGGTCGCCGGCAGCTTCGGCATCGCGACCGTCGTCGGCCGGGCGGGCGACAACTCCCACACCGTCGACCAGTACAGAGGCCTGGCGAAGCGGTCCCCGTTCCTGGCGTTCTGCTTCATGATCCTCCTGCTGGCGCAGGCCGGCGTACCGCTCACCACCGGCTTCGTAGCGAAGTTCATGGTCCTCGGTTCGGCGGTCGACGTCGGTCGCTACTGGCTGGCGTTGGTGGGGATGGTGTCCGCCGTGATCTCGGCGTACGCCTACCTGCGCTTCGTCCTCGCCATGTACGGGGAGGACTCCGAGGAGGGCGCGCCGAAGCGGTACAAGGTCCCCGTCGGGGCGAAGATCGCCATCAGTGCGTCGGTCATCGTGACGCTGGTGTTCGGCTTCTACCCGTCGCCGCTGCTCCAGGCCTCGCGCACCGCCGCCCCGATCGCCTCCGCTGCACCGCAGCCGACCGCCGCAGCACAGCCCTGACTCCCCACTCCGTCGAAATGGCGTAGTCCTCCGACTCCATGCGACGTGGAACTACGCCGTTTCGGTTCGGGGGGCTGATCGGATCGAACGGTTGGCGGCGTCCGGTCGGAGCCGGCGTCGTCCTCGCTGCCTGGACGGGCGCGGTCGTGTCGATGGTTCGCAACGGGGGTGTGCTCACCTCCGAGATGTTCGAGCGGACCTGGCAGCTCGCCGACACGAAGCTCCTCGCGGAGGATCCGATCGGCACCGTCTGGTACCTGCACGTCCAACCCCCGCTCTACAACCTCGGGGTCGGCGTCCTGCTGCGGTGGTCACCGTTCCCGGTGATCGGGACCCTCTACGTCCTGTACATGGCGATGCTCCTCCTGACCGGCCTCGTGCTGTGGGACCTGCTGGTGCGTTGGGAGGTGCACCCGCTCGTCGCCGGAGCGGTGGGCGCGCTCGTCGTGAGCGAACCGGACCTGCTCCGCACCGCGGTCTGGAACAGCTACGAGATTCCTGTCGCGCTCATGCTGACGATGGCGCTCTGGTTCCTCCAGCGATTCGTGCAGGTGCGCGCCGGCCGGTGGCTCGTCGCCACCTCGGCGGCCCTCACAGCTGCTTCGCTCACGCGTAGCGTCGTGCACCCGGTCTTCGTCGTCGCCGTCGTGGTCCTCGCGGGCTGGTGGGGGAGTGCGTCGCGGCGGGCCCTTCTGGCCGCAGGCGCAGTCCCCTTGGTGCTGGTCGGTGGCTGGATGGCCCACAACGCCGTCCTGTTCGACACGTTCACCACGTCCAGTTGGAGCGGGTTCAACCTCCAGCGCGGGGTGACGGCCCCGATGGAGCGCGGCGACGTCGAAACGGCCGTTGCCGACGGGACGGTCACCTCGAACGCCCTCGTCCAACCGTGGCAGGGCCTCGATGCCTATCGACCCCCGGCGCCCTGCACGCCTGACCACAGACACCGGTCGCTCTCGGAGGAGAACCAGTCCGACACCGGTTCGACGAACCTCGACAACGCCTGCTTCCTGCCGCTCTACAGCGAAGCCGAGAGCAACGCCCTCGCCCTGGTGAAGGCCTACCCAGGCCGGTACCTGCGGACTCGGGCCCAGGTTCTGCCGACCAGCTTCGGGGTCGCCCGCGTCGGCCTGCCCGAGGACCTGCCGTTGTTCGTGGAGGACGTGCGACCGGACCGCACCTGGATGGACACGTTCGCCGACTTCTGGCAGCTCCCGACGAGCGAGTCAGTAGACATGAGGGGCTGGAACCTGCCCCTGGTCGGCGCGGATCGCCTGCCGTACGACTTCTCCTGGACCCTCGCCGCGCTCACCGCGTTCCTGCTCGGTCGTGCCGTCCTCGCCGTTGCCCGACTGGCGCGGGCAGCAGTGAAGGGCCGCCGTTCGAGCACGGGAAGCGACCATGACGCCCTCCACGCCGACGAGGCCGATCCCGACGGTACGGACGCGCTGCTGACGGACCAAGGGCGCGTCGACGGAGGTGACGAGATCCTCTGGATGGTGGCCGGTGCCCTCGTCGGCCTCGTCGTGGTCGGCGGGAGCATGGTCGAGTTCGGAGAGAACGGCCGCTTCCGGGCCATCGTCGACCCGTTGATCGTCGGGCTTCCCATCGGTGCCCTCGCCCGTGGGGTCTCTGCCCGCTTCACGGCGCACCGCTAGCCTCGCAACGGCCCGGGGCGGCGCCGGTTCCGGGATTCGCCCAAGCGGAGGATCGCTGCGGACGAGGAGTGCCGTGACCGACCAGTCCACGCACCTGACACACAAGCCGTTGCTCGACGGCGTCCGCGGTGTCCTGATGAGTGCGGTGGTCGGCTACCACCTCGGTGGCGCTTTCCGCCTGCCCGGCGGTTGGGTCGCGATGGACCTGTTCTTCGTCCTCTCCGGCTACCTCATCACGACCCTGCTCGTGAAGGAGCACGCCACGACGGGGCAGGTGTCGCTCGGAGCGTTCTACCGTCGCCGGGTCCGACGGCTCGCCCCGTCACTGCTCGTCGTCCTGGCCGCAGTCTTCGCCGCGGTATGGGCGGGTGGCTGGATCGAGGACTTCCCGAACCTTCGACGTGACGGCCTGTCGGCCCTCGCCTACGTCGCGAACTGGCACTTCATCTGGTCGGACCAGTCCTACTTCACGTCCTTCCAGCCGTCACCGCTCCGCCACACGTGGTCACTGGCGATAGAGGAGCAGTTCTACCTGTTCTGGCCGGTCCTGTTCATCGGGCTGAGCCGCCTCCTGCGCAGCAACCGGAAGGCGCTCTCGGTTCTTCTGGGTGCGGGTGTCCTCGCGTCGGCATGGTGGATGCGCCACCTCGTGCTGGGCGGCTCAGGCCTCTCGAGGGCCTACTACGGCACCGACACGCGGGCGCAGGGGCTGCTCGTGGGCGCACTGCTGGCTCTCGTGCTCTGGCCCAACCGCTGGGACACCCCGAGGGGACGAGCCGTCGGCTCGGTCCTGGGCTCGGCGGGCACCGTCGCTCTCGCTGTGATGATGATCGCCTTCCACGACGACAGTTCCGCCGTCTACACCCGCTTCGGCTTCGTCGCCATCTGCATCGCCTGCGCCGCGCTCGTCTTCGGGGCCGTCCGCGCCACCTCCGGGCCGCTGAAGTGGATCTACGGCAACCCACTGACCCGCCACCTTGGCTACATCTCCTACGTCGCCTACCTGTGGCACTGGCCCGTGATCGTCCTCGTCGCCCCGCCGCGCTTCGACCTGTCGCCCGGGACCGCGAGACTCGTCCAACTCGGTCTGTCACTGCTGCTCGCCGAGGTCACCCACGCGCTGATCGAGGATCCGATCCACCGACGTCGCATCCACTTCCGATTCGACGGTGGTGTCCTGGCCGGAACGGCCGCTGCGGTGCTGGCGCTCGTTGTTCTCCTCCCGGCGGCATCGCGTCCGGCGGCGCCGCCGGTGGCCGGCCGACACGTCGCCGGGAACCGGCACGCCGCCGCGAAGGTGTTGGTCCTGGGTGACTCGACCGCTTGGGTCGACACCGTGACCGCACCGAAGGACCTGCCGTTCAGGATCGACTCGGTGTACCGGGCCCGCTGCGACATCATCGGTGCCACGGTGTTCACTGGTGACCAACAGAACGACCAGGACCCCACCTGCCCGCAGTGGTCGACCGACTGGAAGAAGGCGGCAGCAGGGGACCCGGACGTGGTCGTGGTCTCGGTCGGTTTGCGGCAGATGTTCGATCTCTCCGTCGACGGTCGTCGCGTCGAGATCGGAACTCCCGAGTGGGAGCGCCTCTACCGCAAGGCCGTCGACACGGCCGTCGAGGTGATCCGTGCCGAGACCGATGCCCCGATCCTCTGGATCGACGTGCCCTGTTTCCGCTGGGCCGAGTCCGGTTCCCACGGCGAGGAGGAGGACCCTGAACGTGTCGAGACCGTGAACCGGGTGCTTTCCGACGAACTCTCACGGCAACCTTCGGTGAGTGTCGTGCCGTACCGCAACTGGGTGTGCCCGAACGGTTCCGTGGACTGGTCGATCCGCCCGGATGGAGCCCACCTGAACCCCGCAGGGGTGACCATGTTGTGGCGCCACATACTGGTCCCTCGGATCGAAGCCGCCTCGACCCGCTGACTGTCGCTCGCTCCTGCGGCGAGGTCGGATACGGCCCCTGGGACGGCAGCGTCAAAGCGTCCGGGATCGGGACGCCCCGCGCCCGCGGCGGCCCGATCGTGTGCTACCGGCTCTCTTTGGCCCCTCGTGAGCGTCATCACTAAGGTTCGACACCGTGTCCGATTTCCTGCGCGACTACCTGACCGTTGCCATCTTCGGCGCGGTAGCGGTGGGCCTACTGGCCGGGGTGTTGGCGCTCGGTGGCCTGATCCGGCCACAGCGGCACCAGAAGGACAAGTTCCTCACCTACGAGAGCGGTGTCGACCCGGTCGGTTCCGGGTGGGCCGAATCGCCGATCCGCTACTACGTGTTCGCGCTCCTCTTCGTCATGTTCGACGTCGAGGTCGTGTTCATCTTCCCGTGGGCGATCGGCCTCGAGTCCTACGGCTGGTTCGGTGCCATCGAGATGATCGTGTTCATCGTGATCCTGTCTCTGGGCATCCTCTACGCCTGGCGAAAGAAGGTCCTCCAGTGGCTTTGACCCGGACGAGCGCTGTGGGAGGAGACGCCTGATGGGTCTCGTCGAGAGCGGCAAGCTCCCCAAGCCGTTGACGTCGTTGCTCAACACGTCCCGCAAGTACTCCATCTGGATCTTCCAGTGGGGTCTGGCGTGCTGCGCCATCGAGATG
>JAGQSN010000407.1 GCA_020439555.1 Acidimicrobiales bacterium
CGTTTCCCCTGTGTTTCTGCACCGCTGGCGGTGCAGAAACACAGGGGAAACGGCTAGAGGCCGAGGACTTTTTCGGCGTTGGTGCGGAGGAACTTCGGCCAGACCTCGTCGCGGAACGGGACCTGCGGCAACTGCTCGAAGATGACGTCCAAGCCGAGGCCCATCGGGAAATAGCCCGCGTACATGACCTTGTCCGCGCCGCGGGTGTTCGCGAAGTCGACGATCGCCTTCGGGTAGTAGCGAGGGGCGAACGCGGACGTCGAGTAGTAGAGGTTCGGCCATTTCAGCAGCAGCTTCACGGCGAGCTTCGTCCACGGTTCGGCACCGTGGCGCATCACGAAGACGAGCTCGGGGAAGTGCGAGCACACGTTGTCGATCAACGCCGTGTCCTGGCAGGCCGACGGCACACGTGGGCCACAGATCCCCGTGCACACGAAGATCGGCAGGCCCAGTTCGATGCACTTCGCGTACACCGGGAAGAACCGCTTGTCGTCGATCGGCACCTGCGGCAGGTAACCCGCCGGGAAGGCGGTCACCGCCTTGACCCCGAGGGTCTCCTGGGCCCGCACCAGATCCTGCAGGCCGGCGACGCCGGCGTTGGGATCGGCGTGGACCGAACCGATGAAGCGGTCCGGGTGATCCCGCAACGCCCGGCGCTTCACCGAGTCGGCGTCGCCGTCGACGCTGACACCGATCATCGCCTTGTCGATGCCGTGGTGGTCCATCATCGTCAGCACGGTGGCGACCGGATCCGGTCCACCGTCGACGTGCGGCACGTCCTTGAACATGTACTGGGCCGGGAACTCGTAGTCGCGGCTCTCCTCGCGCAGTTGCGGCTCGAGGAAGCGGTACCACTCCGCCATGTCAGGCGTCGGGATGTCGAGCATCAGGTCGATTACGCCGACGTCTGCGGGCATGGGCATGGAGGAGGACCGTAGCGCCGGAACTAGAACAGGTTCTCCTTCAGGAGCCGGTGTAGGTTCCGCGGCCATGGCTGACGACGACCTCAAGCTCGGACTGCACCTCGGCTACTGGTTCGCGGGACCTTCGGCGGGAGTCGCCGAGACCGTCGCCGCGGCGGAGGACCTCGGCTTCGACTCGATCTGGACCGCGGAGGCCTACGGGTCGGACTGCTTCACGCCGCTCGCCTGGCAGGGTGCGGCGACCCGCAAGGTCCGCCTCGGCACCGCCGTGTGTCAGATGTCGGCCCGCACCCCGGTCGCCACGGCCATGTCCGCGCTCACCCTCGACCACCTCAGCGGTGGGCGGATGATGCTCGGCCTCGGGGCATCCGGGCCACAGGTGGTGGAGGGCTGGTACGGCCAGCCGTACCCGAAGCCCCTCGCCCGGACCCGTGAGTACGTCGAGATCGTCCGCCGGGTCCTAGCCCGTGAGGAACCGCTCGACTTCCAGGGAGAGCACTACCGGCTCCCCAACTACGACGAGGGAACCACGGGCCTCGGCAAGCCGCTCAAGTCGATCACCCACCCGCTGCGCGCCGACATCCCGATCCTGCTCGGTGCGGAAGGGCCTAAGAACGTGGCCCTCACCGCGGAGATCGCGGATGGGTGGCTGCCGATCTTCCTCTCACCCGAACTCGACACCTTCTACCGGGACTGCCTGGCCGAGGGCTTCGCCCGGCCGGGTGCACGGCACAAGAGCCTCGACACGTTCGAGGTCCCCAACACCGTCCAGATCGTCATCGGCGACGACGTCGAGGCCTGTGCGGACGCGGTGCGAATGTTCCTGGGCTTCTACATCGGAGGGATGGGCGCCCGCGAGGTGAATTTCCACGCGGACGTCTTCACCCGTATGGGTTACGGCGACGCCGTCGACGAGATCCAGGACCTGTTCCTGGCCGGACGCAAGGACGAAGCCTTCAAGAAGGTGCCGCTCGCCCTCGTCGAGGACGTGGCGATGGTCGGCCCGATCGACAAGGTCCGCGAGGAACTCGACCAGAAATGGCGCCGGACCTCTATGACGACGTTGCTCGTCAACGGAACCCCGGACCACCTGCGAACCGTCGCGGACCTCGTCAACGGCTGAACCAGGCCCGGTTCAACGGGTGCGCGAGAACCGGCGGGTGGCGATCGTCGCGAACACCAAGGTGATGGCCACGTACCAGACGATGCTGAGCACGACCCAGTAGGTCGTCGTGTGGCCGATGCCCACGATGCCCGGTCCGCCCTGCATCAGGCAGCGCACCGCGTTGATCAGGACCGACACCGGCTGGTTCGCTGCGAACGGCTGCATCCAGCCGGGCATCGACGCGACCGGCACGTTCGCGCTCGAGATGAACGAGAACGGGATCACGAGCATCCCCATGCCCTGGGCCGCCTGCGCGTTGGCGGAGAAAAGCCCCAGCACGATGAACACCCAGCTCACTGCGTACCCGGCGAACAGCATCAGAGCGAAGGCGCCCAAGAAGCCGAGGAAGCTGCCGTGGACGCGGAAGCCGACGGCGAAACCGATGATCGCTGTGGTGAAGATCCCCCACGCGACGAGGCCGCCGTCGGCGACCGATCGGCCAACCATCACCGCAGAACGGGGGATCGGCAGTGACCTGAACCGGTCGAACACGCCGGTCGCGGATTCCTCGGCGACGCCGGCTGCGCCACCCATGCCGGTCCAGAGCATGACGGTCGCGAGGAAGCCCGGGACCATCCAGTCCACGTAGGAGAGTCCGCCACGGGTGGAGATCGCGTAGCCGAACACGTAGCGGAACAGGAACAGGAACATCGCTCCCTGGATCGTTCCCATCATGAGCGTCTGAGGCGTGCGGAAGAACTGGAGAAGGTTGCGGCGAGCGGTCGCGGCGACGGTCGTGCCGTAGGAGGCACCCGCCGAGTGGGCCACCGCAGGTGTGGAACTGCGGTCCGCCGTCACGGTGGCGGCGACGTCTTGCGTGGTTGTCGACATGACGATTCCTCTTTGCGAGATGGCCGCGGTCAGGCGGCGTCGGCGGACGGGTCGGGGTCTACGGCGTCGATGGGTTCACCGGTGAGCGTGAGGAACACCTCGTCGAGCGTCGGGCGACGAAGACCGATGTCGTCGACCGTGAGAGATCGTTCGTCGAGCATGCGCACGACCGTCGAGAGGTCCGTCGCGCCGCCGTCGACGGGTGCGTAGACGCGATGCATGTCGTCGTCCACCCGCGGGTCCTCGGCTGCGACCGAGGCGAGCACCTCTCGAACCGCCGTCAGGTCGGTGGCGGCGCGTGGTCGGACCTCGATCACGTCGCGGCCGGCCTGGCTCTTGAGTTCGTCCGGGGTTCCGGCCGCGATCACCTTCCCGTGGTCGACGATCACGACATCGCGGGCGAGCTGGTCGGCCTCCTCCAGG
>JAGQSN010000408.1 GCA_020439555.1 Acidimicrobiales bacterium
GGTGCGTTCGAACCGGTCGGATCGACACCCTCCTCGGCTCGCGCCAGGCGGAGCAGTCCCGTGGAGCGAAGGGAGGCTCTTTCGAGTTGTTCGTCGATCTGGGCGACCAGGTGGTGCTCGGTCGAGCGGTTGACCACCACGCCGACGACGACCAGCAGGGCGACGACGGCTCCCATCGCCGCCAGGACGCGTGCGCGGAGCGACACCTCAGCCCCGCGGTTCGCGGATCGTGTAGCCGACGCCGCGCACGGTGTGGATCAGCTTCGGTTCGTCGCTGTCCAGCTTCCGCCGGAGGTAGCCGATGTAGGTCTCGACCACACCTCCGTCGCCCCCGAAGTCGTACTGCCACACGTGGTCGAGGATCTGAGCCTTCGAGAGGACCCGTTCCTTGTTGAGCATCAGGTAGCGGAGCAGGTTGTACTCGGTCGGCGACAGCGACACGTCGGCGCCGCCACGGGTCACGCGGTGGGCGTCGTCGTCGAGGATCAGGTCCGCGCAGCAGATCCGGGACTCGTCCTCGCGGGCTGCTCCGGTCCGACGGAGCACGGCGGTCATCCGGGCTACGAGTTCGTCGAGACTGAACGGCTTGACCAGGTAGTCGTCGCCTCCGAGGGTCAGGCCGCGAACCTTGTCCTCGGTGCCGTCGCGGGCGGTGAGGAACAGGACCGGCGTCCGGTTGCCCTCGGAACGGAGACGCTGGCACACGGCGAAACCGTCCAGGTCGGGGAGCATCACGTCGAGCACGATCAGGTCCGGGTCGACATCCGCGACCGACGCCAGAGCGTTGCGACCGTTTTCCACGGCGTGGACGTCGAAGCCGCTGTGGCGCAATGCGGCTTCGAGCATCGACCTCAGGTTCTCCTCGTCGTCGACCAGCAGTATCCGTTCGCCGCTCAAGGTGACCTCCACGTTCCCTCGACGAAGGTAGTGATCGTCCCATCGGAACCTGGGAGTTTCCTGTGAGTCTCGGCGTCGACCGGGCTTCGGCTGCGTGGCGGATTCGGCCGGTCGTGGGCGGGGTCTGCGACGATGGCCCCCTGTCACGTCCCCAGGAGGACCAAATGCGCGCGGATGGCCGCCAACCCGACGAGCTTCGACCCATCACCTTCGAGCGGGACTTCACCGTGCAGGCGGCCGGGTCCGTGCTCGTGTCCTTCGGCCAGACCCGGGTCCTGTGCACGGCTTCGATCGACGAGAGCGTGCCGCGTTGGATGAAGGGGAGCGGCAAGGGTTGGGTGACCGCCGAGTACTCGATGCTGCCCGGTGCGTCCGCCGAGCGGATCGGCCGTGAGGCCGCCAAGGGGAAGCAGTCCGGCCGGACCCAGGAGATCCAGCGGCTCATCGGCCGTTCGCTGCGTTCGGTGTGTGACATGCGGGCCCTCGGGGAACGGCAGGTGATCGTCGACTGTGACGTGCTCCAGGCCGACGGAGGAACCCGGACTGCGTCGATCTGCGGCGGCTACGTCGCCCTCCACGACGCCCTCACCCGGCTCGTCCAACAAGGGAAGCTCGCCGCTCACCCGTTGACCGACCGCTGCGCCGCCGTTTCGGTCGGGATCGTGGACGGCACCCCGGTCCTCGACCTGCCCTACGTGGAGGACTCGACCGCCGGAACCGACATGAACGTGGTGATGACCGGCTCGGGCACCTTCGT
>JAGQSN010000004.1 GCA_020439555.1 Acidimicrobiales bacterium
GGCGTCGCGTGTCTCACCCACGCGACGCCCGCGTCGGAGAAGTTCGTTTCCTTGTTCCGAGCCGCGTCGTGAACCGTGACTGGACGACCAGGGTCAACGCGCCCGCCGCCACCAGACCGACCACGTTCACGGCGAGTTGGAGCAGAGAACCGCGGACCTGTCCCCACTGGAGGTAGGCGGCACCGAGCCCGACATTTCCGACGGCGGGGATCGTGGTGACCGCGACCAGAACCCCGACGAGCGCGCCATGCCGATCCTGGGTCATCGACAACATCCCGACGATCCCGGCAAGGACGGCCACGACGGCCGCCAACGTGTCCGGATGAGCGACGAACGCGGTCAGGACCCGCTCGGAGATCTCGTAGCGCGACGGTGCTGTCCCGGTGAGTCTCAGAACGACGACACAGAGCAGCGACGCAACCACGCCGACGAGAAAGCCGGAAAGCAAGGTCGCTGACGATCGTCGTAGCACCTCGCTGCGGCGCTTGACGATCGAGACGGCGATCCCCGCCACAGGTCCGAAGTCCGGTCCGATGACCATCGCCGCGATCACGAGAACGGCGGAATCGCTGAGGATCCCGATGGCGGCGATCATCGAAGCGACCGCCATGAACACCATGAACGAAGGGGTCAGTTCCCCCTCTTCTCGAACGGTCTCCTCGAGTTCCTCCCAGACGAGCGCATCGGAACCGTGGCCGGGAACCTCCGACTCCGCCTCGGCCGCGGTGTCGGAGATGACCGTATCGATGCGCTCGACGAGGATCGCACCGGTGTGGTGCAGACCCTCGTCCTGCAGATGTTCGACGAGGTCGTTGAGCACCTCCCTCGCCACCTCACACGTGACGACCCGGCCATCGGGGCGCACGCTGCGATCCTCGCTGACGACCAGGTGGACAACACCGGGGTTCGACACGAGACGGTCGAGGACCGGGGAAACGAGGTCGGGGGGAACTATCAACCGCAGTCGGAGCACCGGGACATGATGGTGCGCAACCCGAGACCGCGACACGAGTGCACCATGTGACCCATTGCCGCGTCGCATCTCGGGCGCGAGGATCTTGAGACTCGTGTCGGCGCAGCGAAGGGGCGACAGCGATGGCGAGACGCTGGATCGGTATCGGAGCGATCGTGTCGATCGTCGTCCTCATTGCCGCGTGTGATCCGCAGTTCCCCGAGGGAGCAACGGTTCAAGCGGAGCCGCTCGGACCGTTGGTCACGCTCACCTGGACCGACGCGATCCCGATCGGCCAGAACGATCCCGTCGACCACTACGGCATCGAGGTCGACGGAACCGAGGTGGCGGTCACCACTTCCACGGCCGCCACGTGCGTCCTCACCGGCCTTGCACCGGACACCGACTACACCCTCTCGGTCACCGCGTACTCCGCCAGCGGAGGCTGGAGCGGCACCTACGGACAGCAGGATCCGGAGAAGGAGAACCTGAGCAGGGTGTCCACCGACTACCACACGCCGGCTGGAGGCAACGCGGGCTCATCGATGGACTGCGTGCCCGCCACCGACAGCGACGGTGACCGACTGCCCGACGCAGTGGAGACGAACGACGGCAATTTCGTAAGCGCCGCGCAGACCGGCACCGATCCGGCCAATGCCGACACCGACGGTGACGGCATCGACGACGGCGACGAGGTGCTCGGAACAGAAGCGAACCTGGATCTTCCAGCGATCGGGACGAGCGCCGTCCACAAGGACATCCTCCTCGAGGTCGACTGGATGGACGACTCGTCCGAATGTGCCGCCCACTCCCACCGACCGACCGCGGCGATCGAGACGCGCGCCAAGGACGCGTTCGCGAACGCGCCGATCACCAACCCGGACGGCATCACCGGGGTGAATCTCATCATGGACTACGGCCAGGGCGGTGCCCTGAGCGGCGGCAACCTGGTACCGGACGCTGACGGGAACATCGCCGGTGGGGTGAACGGCTCCGAGTTCGCCGCCATCAAGGCCGCCAACTTCGCGTCGAACCGGGACGGCTACTTCCATTACGTGTTGGACGCCCACCGCTACAACTCGACGTCGAGCAGTTCGGGCCAGGCCGAGATCAACGGTGACGACCTGGTCGTGACCCTGTACTGCTACTACGGGGACACCGACGCCGTGGCCAACACGATCATGCACGAACTCGGCCACAACCTCGGGTTGCGCCACGGCGGAGACGAGGACACCAACTACAAGTGGAACTACGACTCGGTGATGAACTACGCCTACCAGTTCCCCGGGATCGACACCGACTGCGACGCCTCCGGCGACGGTGTTCTCACCTACTCGACCGGGTCGAGGCCGCAACTGGACGAGTTCAACCTGGTCGAGGCCAACGGCGTGTGCGGTCCCGGAACGGTTGCGCTCGACTGGAACGGAAACGGATCCATCGACGCCGGAACCGTCGCGGTCGACATCAACGGCGACGGATACGGCAGCACCCTCCACGACTACGACGACTGGGCGAACCTGAACTTCGGCGGAACATCCGATGCGGATCGGAGACCGGCCCCCGAGGTCGTCACCGAGCAACCGGTTCCCGACCACGGGTGATGACGATCGTCCCGCGCGTTCTCAGACGACCAAGGTGAGCCCCTCGCCGGCGACCGTCACCGGCAGCGTCGCCGCTGCCACGTCATCCGCGATCCGCTCCATCTCACCGTCGGTCCTGACCGGACTGTGGTGGAACAGCACGAGACTCCCGACGTCGCAGTCCCGGGCGAACCCGATGGCTTCGGCGATGGTCGAGTGCCCGTAGGCCTCGGCCAGGGCACGCTCGGGTTCGGTGAACTGCGCGTCATGGACGAGAACGTCGACGCCCTCGCACAGCCGCCGACTCCCGACCGCGAGTTCGCTGCCCTCGCACAGCCGATGATCGGGGAGGTAGGCGAACGAGCGGCCGTCCGCCTCCACCCGATAGCCGAAGGTTCGGCCACCCTTGTGATGCACGTCGGCCGCCGTCACCTCGAACCCCTCGATCTCCGGATCCGAGTCTTCCTCGCGGACGACAACTTGCTCGTGCGTGAAGGGGTCAGAGCGCTCCTCGCCGTCGAGTCGGATTTCGACGTGGTGGGAACGGCAGCGGACTACGACGAGCTCGTCCGGGGCGCGGCCGAGACGAAACCCCATATCGTCGTCACGGACATCCGAATGCCTCCAAACTTCCAACCTCGGGCCGGATGCCGCGCACCGCTTCCGAGGTGGTGCTGGCACCGCAGAGCGCGAGGGCCCTCGACGCGCATACGGGCAGCCGAGTCGAACTGGTCGGCAGCCGCGGCAGGGCCTTCTTCGACGTGACCGGCATCGGGTTCGTACCGTCGGGACCCCACAACGACTACGACGACGGCGGTTGGATGACCTCTGACGGCTACGAGCGGATCGTCAAGGGATTCAAGTTCGACACGATCCTCATCTCGACGGCCCCCGGCACCAGCGCCGCGGCCCTCGCTCGGGCAGTCGAGGCGTCCGATCCGAAGCTCCGCGACGTGGACATCTCGCCGCCGGATCCGCTCGCTGCCGTTTCGGTGATCCGGGACGTGGAGGTGTTGCCGGTCGCCCTCGGAGCGTGGCCACGTCTCGTGCCGGATAGCTGGGTTGCGCTGGCACACTGCGAAGTACGTATTCACACGAGAAGCGAGGTTCCGAGATGGTTGCAACCGCCACCGCACGTTGGGAAGGCACGATCGACGAGGGCTCGGGTTCGATGTCCACAGCGACGGGCCTGTCGGGCAACTTCTCGAAGGCGTCCCGCTTCGCAGACGGTGAGGGAACGAACCCCGAGGAACTGATCGGTGCCGCCCACGCCGGTTGCTTCTCCCAGTACCTGGCGCTGCTGCTGACCAAGAACGACACCCCACCGAAGTCGATCGAGACCACGGCGAAGGTGTCGATCGAGGTGACCGATGCAGGTCCCACGATCACCCGCATCGACCTCTCGGCGGTCGTCGACGTCGACCTTCCCGCCGACGCGATCGACGGGTTCGCCGCGGACGCCAAGCAGAACTGCCCCGTGTCGAAGGCACTGAGCGGCGTCGAGACGGTGAACCTCAAGGTGTCGAAGGCCTGATCCAGCCCCCAACCGCTGGTTGAGCGAGGTCGAAACCACCACCCCAACCGCTGGTTGAGCGAAGCAAAGCGGAGTCGAAACCACCCGCTCAGGTGTTCGGCCGACGCTCGAAGCGGAACACGACTTCCGTGGCGGCTCCGGGTTCGAGGATCTGGACTCCGTGTCCGTCGACACCCTTCCGGGCCAGCTCGATTCCGTCGTTCGCCATCGTGACGGGTTCGACGCACACCCAACCGGATTCTCCGCTGTACACGACGACGTTCGTGATCGGGCCCTCCCAGGACAGTCGGAGACCCGGGACGTCGGAATGGCCATCGGTGAGGCCGGTGAAGCAGGCGTCCATCGGCGCCGGCTCCACCGAGACTCGTAGGTCTCGATCGCCGGAGACAGCGATCGGCGGGCCGGTCGGCATTGGTTCGCCCGGCCACACAAGTTCCGCCGGCACCCGCACAGGTCCGTAACGGAACCACGGGTGGATACCAAGCCCGACCGGGATCGGCACCTCACCCCGATTCGTGACCGACAGGGTCTGGTCCAGCGCCGTCTCAGCGAGTGAGAAGACCTGCCGGGAGCGAACGACGTAGGGCCCACCCCGAAGGTCCGTTTCGAGTTCGATTCGATCGCCCGAACGGTCGACCACCTGCCATTGCGCCTGGGCACCGAGGCCGTGGATCGCGCTCCCGTCGGCGAAGTTGACCGCCAGCTGTTCGTCGAGGTCGCCGAAGCGGAGCCGCCCGCCTGGAAGCCGGTTCGACCACGGCACTAGAGGAAACGACCCCCATGAGCTCCAGGCGAGACCGGAAGCCGGACCTCTCAGCAACGGCCCGCAACCGAAGTCCAATTGACCGAGCCGCCCGCCGTCCCGGGGGAATACCTCAGCCCGGGCCGAGCCGGTTAGGAGCGTGACCGACGGGTGTACATCGTGAAGACCCGGATCGGTCACGAATCCGACGCTACCCACACCGGGGACGATCCGCAGTCGACCAAGGAGGTGACCACGACGCCGAGACCACCCGACAGAAGCAGTCGGGGGCGTTACGCCTCGCCTGACTCCCCCGGTCCGGTATCTCGATTCGTCCATCCCGACCCGGTCTCCGCTTCGGCCGGTGAGAGTCGGTGCCGGACCGTAGGATCCGGACCAACGACGATCCAGTTCCCTCTGCCATGAGCCGAAGTACTCCTGACGCTCGACGGCGTTGCTGCCGACACACACGCAGACGAAGAGCGACAGTTCGTAGCGCCCAGCCGCCCAGACACCACGAACCGCGCCGCTCTCGCGCAACATCGTCATGCCCGTATGGTCTGGGAGCACCTGTGAGCCGACAGCGCGGTGACACAGGTCGCGTAGGTGTGCCGAAACCGCGGCTTTCGCGGCCTGGGGAGACTTGAACTCCACGGCTGTCGCCATCACCAGGTTGTTGCCCACCTGGCTCTTGGCCGCGACGCCGCCCACGAACCCGGCATCCTCCCAAGCGTCGAGGATGGCGTCGAGGTCGGTTGGCGTGGAGGGGTCTGGGTATTCGTCGAGGCTGTCGAAACTCACGACCTCGTCGAGCGGCTCGTCGATGCCGTAGACCGATGGGACCGTCCCGCTCAGCAGATCGGTAACCGGATCAGTGCTGACCTCCCGGTCGGCCAGCGGTGAGGGCACGCTGTCGAGACAGGTCGTCGCCCCAGCGGCGTCGGCTGCCTGGTCCGGACCGACACGCCCGGCAACGTCGTTCCACTGATTGTCGAGCAGGTCGGGATCCTCCGACACCGGGATTCGTGTCCCGGGCTCAGCGGCGGTGGTCGATGGCGACGCCGAAGAAGGGGCCGCGACCGCGACGGTGGAGGTGGATTGCCCGGCGCCATCGGAACTGTTGACGCTGCACGACGCGGACACCAGAGACAGCACGCCTACGACCACTGCGGCGAGCGGTAGCGATGATCGAAGCTTCACGACTCGGACAATCGACCGGCGCGCGGAGAAGGTAGGCGGCCACGGCTCACGGCCCTATGTCCGAAGTTCCAGCACGGACGATCGCGACCGCCGGCGAGAACGACGAAACCCCCTGCCTCAGCAGGGGGTTTCGCTCCGAGCGGACGACCGGATTCGAAC
>JAGQSN010000409.1 GCA_020439555.1 Acidimicrobiales bacterium
GACGATCTCCCAGTCGCCGTCGTAGAGGCCACGGTGCCCGTTCATCTCCAGGTACTGCGCCGGACGGTCATGACGTGCGGCCTCGTCCGCGAGCACGCCGCTGAGCGTCACGCCGTCGAGCGGCTGGAGCACGTGTCCGGCTCGCCGGTCGGGCCGTTCCACACCGGCGAGTTCGCAGAGGGTGGGCAGCAGGTCGGTCACGTGCGCCCACTGGTCACGGCGCCCGGCCCCGACACGCCCGTCGGCCTGCCCGCGGGGCCAGCGCAGCACCAGCGGTACCGAATGGCCACCGGCGTGCGTGTTGATCTTGTAGAGACGGAACGGCGTGTTGGAAGCCTGCGCCCAGCCCCGCGGGTAGTGCACGAGCGCCCGTGGACCGCCGAGCAGGTCGATCCGTTCCCGGTCGAAGTCGAAGTCCTCGATGTCGGTTGCGTTCTTCGAGACGAGGCTGCGGAAGTACGACGTCGTCCCGCCCGCCTCACCCTCCCGAGAGGCGCCGTTGTCGGACAGGAACAGGAACACCGTGTTGTCCGCGACGCCGAGCTCCTCCAAGGCCCCGTACAGGCGGCCGACGGACTGGTCGACGCTGTCGACCATCGCCGCGTACACCTCCATGTAGCGGGCGTACAGCTCCTGGTCTGCCCCGTCGAGGTCCTCCCAGGCGGGCACGTCGTCGCCGGGTTCCTGGTTGCGTGGCGGCAGGACCGTGCCGGCGGGCAGCACGCCGAGTTCGATCTGGCGTTCGTGGCGTCGGCGCCTGATCTCGTCCCAGCCGACGTCGTAGCGGCCGCGGTGGCGTTCACGGTCCGACTCCTTGCATTGGAGCGGGGCATGTACCGCGATGTGCGCGAAGTAGCAGAGGAACGGCTGGGACCCCTTCGACGCCTTGGCCTGGCGGATCATCGAGATCGCCCGGTCGGTCAGGTCGTCGGTGACGTAGTAGCCGTCGGGGTACTGGTCGAGTTCGACGGTGTGGTTGTCCTCGACGAGCCGGTGCGGGTGGTGCAGGTTCGTGAACGCGTCGAGCACGCCGTAGTAGCGGTCGAAGCCCCGCTGCAACGGCCAGGACTGACGGGGTCCGGCGTCGGACAGGTCGGCGTCCTTGGTCAGGTGCCATTTGCCGACAGCGATCGTGTGGTAGCCGGCGTCACGGAACAGTTCGGCCGCGGTGGCGACGTCCTCGGCCATCTCGGCCGCGTAGCCGGGGAAACCCGGATCGGAGTTGGCGACGTGTCCCGCCCCGGCACGGTGCGGGTTGACCCCGGTGAGCAGAGCAGCACGGGTTGGGGAGCACATCGGGGTGACGTGGAAGTTCGTGAACTGGACGCCGTCGGCGGCGAGCCGGTCGATGTTGGGTGTCGGGATCTCCGAGCCGTAGCAACCGAGATCGGAGAAGCCCAGGTCGTCCACGAGGACGATCACGACGTTGGGGGCGTCGGGGCCCGGCGTCGGACGTGGCGGCCACCAGCTCTCCGAACCGGCGAAGGTTCGACCGACCTTGCCACCGAAACCCTCGTAGGGACCGGCGGGTGCATCCTGGTTCGACATGGTCCGTGTTCTAATGCGAGCAGGGACCGTCCCGCGCGCCGTCGGTTCGTCGAGGGCGCGACCG
>JAGQSN010000051.1 GCA_020439555.1 Acidimicrobiales bacterium
GGTGCCCGCAGGTCGGTGCGGATCTTGACGGCCGATCCGGTGATGGCCGACGCGATGTCGATGTCGGGCTTGTCACGTCCGGACAGAGGCAGGCCAGGACCTCCCCGGCTGTGGATCAGGAACCCGTCGAACGCCTCCGTCAGGGGCTGGATCCCGTTCGCGTAGGTGGTCAGCGCGAAGGCGCTCTGCGACTCGCCCATGGCGATGATCCGCTCGACCGGCACGCCGTCGAGAATCTTGCCGTCGTCGTTGCGGAGCGCTCGGGCGACCTGGGTGAACATGTCGTAGGAGAACTGGTCACCGGGGTGCGACAGGTCGCCGTAGCGAGACGGGTCGATCTTCTTCAGGCCCTTGCCGATGACCGCGCTGACCATCGGGTTGTCCTTCGCGACCGGCACGGCGACGGGCCCGCCCTCGATGCCGATCGACTGGGCGGAGACGCCGATCCACGTGTAGCCACCGCGCAGGATCTCGTCCTCCGTGTAGGAGTAGTCCGGGTTGGCGTCGAGTCCTCCCGACACGTTCAGCCACTCGACGAGCACCGTGCCGTTGCTGTCGGCCGCCTTCGCCGGCCGACGCACGATGATCCTCGTCCTGAACTCGCCCTTCTCGCCGGTCTCCTTCAGCTTCCAGTCGCCGTCCTCGGGCAGGTCGCCTTCGGGTTCGTAGGAGGTCGCGGTGCCCGACACCTCGAGTTCGTGCTCCACATAGCCGGCTGCCTTCAGGTCCTTGGTCGCCCGGGCGGCACCGAGGAACGGGGTTCCTTCGGGAAGCTCGCGGACGACCTTCACCGCCGGGCCGTCGGGGCGATCCACCTGTTCGGTCGTGCCGGTGGTCGCCGAGGTGACACCCGACCCCCCGGAGCGGGTGGTCGAGGCTGCCGTCGAACCTCCGTCGTCGGACGAGCAGGAGGCGAGCACGAGGGCTACAGCCAATGCGGCTACTACGACGCGAGACCTCGACATGGATGAAGTTCCCCTTGACCGTCGGACGGGACGGCAAAGGGTGCCACACCACGGGGCCTCTCGCCGGTGGGGGGTGCCTACGATCGACGCGGTGCCCGAAGAATCGATCCGTCCGCCCCGCGTCGTCAGAGACGCCGAGACCCTCCGCTCGAACCTCGCTGACGTGCGCGCCCGGATCGCCGCAGCGGCCGAGGGTTGCGGCCGTGACCCGTCCTCGGTCCGACTCCTGCCGGTCTCCAAGACCGTGCACGACGACCGCATCGCCTGGCTAGCGGATGCCGGGGTCGACCTCGTGGGCGAGAACAAGGTGCAGGAGGCCCTCGGCAAGGCGGACACGTTCGAACGGCTCGGACTTCGCTGGGCGATGATCGGCCACCTCCAGACGAACAAGGTCCGCCACGTCGTCGGCTCCGCGGCCGAGGTCCACTCTGTGGACAACCTGCGGGTGGCGGAGGCCCTCGACCGACGGCTCCAAGACGCCGGTTCGGGCCTCGACGTCTTCGTCCAGGTGAACAGCTCCGGCGAGGACTCCAAGTTCGGCCTCCCGCCCGACGAGGTGGAGGCGTTCGTCACCGACCTCGCCCCGTTCACGTCGCTGCGGATCCGAGGGCTGATGACCCTCGCCGTCTTCTCCGAGGACCGGGACCGCGTCGCCGCCTGTTTCGAGCGGATGCGAGCCCTGCAGGAGCGGTTGCGCCAGGACGTCGACGCGGACCGGTTCGCGGAGCTGTCGATGGGTATGTCCGGCGACTTCGAACTCGCCATCGAGTACGGCGCTACGACCGTTCGGGTCGGTGAGGGAATCTTCGGCCCCCGCCACACCGGCCCCGACGACTACTGGCCCGGTGTCACCGCGGAGCAGGCGAAGCACTGAGGCCGGGTGGCTAGCGTGCGGCCACGACAGCGGACAGCCCTGCGTTCCGAGGAGGAGCCGTGACGACACCTGACAAGGTCATCGAGGTCGGGGCGTGGTGCCTGGAACACGGCCACCGCACCCTGCTGAAGCTCACCGGCGGACGGTTCCCGAAGAAGATCCTCGGCATGCAACCCGTCGAGCTCCGCACGATCGGACGGGTTTCGGGCGAGCCGCGCACCACGATGCTCACCTCACCGGTGTTCGAACCCGACCGCGTCGTCATCATCGCCTCCAAGGGAGGTCACCAGGACCACCCCGGCTGGTACAAGAACCTCGCCAAGAACCCGGACGTGGAGATAACCGCGAACGGAACGACCATGAAGATGACCGCACGGGTCGCCGAGGGTGACGAGCGGGCCGAGCTCTGGAAGAAGGCGGTCGCCGCCTACCGGGGCTACGCCTCCTATCAGCGCAACACGGACCGGGAGATCCCGGTCGTGGTCTGCGAACCCCGGTCGTCCTGATCCGAACCGTCCACACAACGGACGCTCGACCGGTCCCGGTCGAGGAACGCTTCCACGGCAGCGTCGACGGTTGCGTGCTCCGATCGGCTGAGCGGCATCGACCCGTACAGGGCGCGGTCGAGTATCTCCGCCGAATCGAGCAGGCGAGGGTTCCCGTCGTCGAGGACCAGGGCCAACCGGGTGAGGTAGGCGACGACGCTTTCGGACGGCTCCCGGACGATTTCGTGGCGGGCACCCTCTTCCTCCAGGCGTCCGACGGTCTCCTCTGCCCAGGTCCGGTCTCCGCCGTCGGCCCGTCGTGTACGGCGGCGCAACGCCTCCACCGCGACGGCCACGGCACCCAGCAACACGAAAGTCATGCCGACCGTCCGGAGGTGGTCACGCCACGAACGACCGGTGGCCCCGCCGTCCGAGTCGTCGGCCTGTTCGGCAAGGACGCTTCTGAGGTAGTCGAACGCGTTGCCGGTCCTGTCGATGTCGAGCGACCCCGACTGACCCAACTTCTCCACGTGCACCGTCATGGTCGAACGGTCCGCGTCCCAGCTGTACTCGTAGCGCCCGTCCCGTCGACGAACGTCCACCTCGAGCCCGTCGGTGAAGAGACGGTATGACCGGTGTCCGGAGCGCCACCCGTCGATCTCGATCATGTCGCCGTAACGCCAGACTCGGGTGTTCTCACCGACGGTCCCGTCCAGGACGGCCGCAGGTGGCAGGACGACGGAGGAGACGACGTCTTCCGGGGCCCAGGAACCGTCCGAGGCAACCAGTTCGACGCTGCCCCAACGCAGCACCGGCCTGAACTGCCGGTCACCGATCCACACGTACCAGCCGGTGTCGTCACGCTGGTAGGTGGTGGTGTTGCCGTTGCCGTCCGGCACTTCGAGACGGCTCGCGCCGTCGTGCACGATCGCGACGACCTCACCCGTGACCGTCAGGAAGCGGTCCGAACCGTCGACCTGGACCACAGCCAGCGGCTCGTGCGTGCTCGGATCGGTCACGAACCGTTGACCGTCCGGAGTGACGCGGTAACGGACCTCATGTCCGTTCGCGTCGACCTCGTAGTCCCTGATGTCCAGGTCCGTGTCGAGGGACAGGTCCAGTTCGGGTTTGAACGGCAGGTACCGCACGAGCCGTTCGAGCGGCCGGAACGCGAAGCCGGGCGAGTCGAGCACCAACCCACCGACGACTCCGATCGACACCGCCAACACCACGATGCGCCCCAGATCGCGGGGCCGGCGTTGCCGGGTCCCGGTGTCGGTCTCCTCCCCGGCGCGGGTCATCCGCGAGTGAACGTCAGCAGACAGCAGCCAGAGGGTCGCGAACGCCGCGACCAACCAACCGGCGGCCCACGCGACGCTGCCACCGCCGCCGACCACGAGTGCCGGGATCAGGAACACCCCCGAGACGAACACCCACACTCGAAGCCGTGACACCCAGCACAGGTCGAGGCCCAGCACGAACGCGGACAAGACCCAGATCGTCGACCAGGTCGACATCGTCGTGGAGCCGCTGTCGAAGGCGAGCGCGGTCGCCGCACCGGCGATCAGGGCAGCGACCGGCCACACCGACACGCGCCGGAACAACCGCCCGACCGGCGTGATGCCCGCCACGAGAGATCCGGCCGCGAGCGCCAGCCAGCCTTTCGACGCGAACTGACGAAGTTCGGGTGAACCGGCCGCCTGGTCGACTGCCGCCCACGCGATCGCGACGAGCAACAGCGTGGCGACTCGGCTCGCCACCGACGCCCGCGCCCTCACCCGCTCGCGCGGCCCTTCGTCGGTGACTGTCACGACCACGACACACCGCCCGGGGTCACCCTGCACCTGAGTCCGTTCCACGCCGGCGCAACGACCGGTCCGGTGGTCGCGGTCGCCAACTGGCGGCGCACAGCGGCCGAGCCGTGCACCACTTGCACCACGTCTCCCTCCACGACCGTGCCGCGTCGAGCGGATGGTCGGAACGAGCGGAACGGGGATCCGAGAGCGACGGGCGGGGGAGGGTTCGGGGTGGCGTCCCGGGTGACGAGTTGGACGACCCAACCCTGCCTCAGCGCATCCTCCACCACTCGCGCCGCACGACCCACAGCGGCCTCGACCGAGTCCGACGATGCTTCCGCCCGTCCGTTCGAACCGAGATCGACCACCACCTGGAGGGCGACGGCCGAAGTGCCGTCCTCCTCGCGGACCATCGTCCGGCCGTGGCGGGCAGTCGCCTTCCAGTGGACCTTCCGGCGTTCGTCGCCCCGCTGGTAGGGCCGAACTCCCCGGAACTGCTCGTCGCCGCGAGGCGCCACTGCACTCAGATCGATCAACAGCCCCGCCGGCGGCGGCGAACCCGGCGCCTCGACGGATGGCGCCGGTCCGACGACCCGTGGAGTCTCCGGTACCGCCCTGACCCGGCGTGCTGCCCGACAGAGACCGATCGGGCCGAGAGCCGTGAGGTCCAGGTCGACGAAGTGGACGATGCCCCGTCCCGGATCGGGCAACTCGAAGCTCGTGGGACCTCCTCGGGTGACGAGGGTCGCTTCCCCGCGGCGATCACCTGCCGAACGGACGGCGAACGGCTGCACGAAGCGGACCGTCTCGAGTGTCCACGTGATCGGCTCGCCGGCGACGGCGTCGTGCGTCGCCTCGACCTTCGGTACGGGGCCCGACAGAGCGCGGTACGCGCACCACGCGTCGACCACAACGGCGAACACCAAACCCGCGGTGAGCGTCATCAACGCCTGGCTGTTGACCACGAGCCACATCAACGTCGCCAGAACGGCGACGACGATCGCGGCCTTGCCCGATGCCTGGGTCCGGACGTGGACCCGGCCCGCCTGCGGTTCGGCGGACTCCAACTCGGGGGGAAGTGTCGGCGCACCCGGGTGCTCCATCGGTCGAGTGTGCCATCGGCCGCGACGGATCCGGCCGCGCCCCCGGCGACTCGGTCGTTGGTCGATTGTTGGCGGGCATCTCTACGTTCGATCGGATGCGGCCGGAGGTGAGGGACCAACCATGAGCGCCATGACACACACAGGGGCGAACAGGAGGTCGAGGCTTGTCGCCGCGACCGCTGGATCGCTGCTGCTGATCGTCGGCTGCGGCGTCGACGGCTCGACCGATGCGGCCTCGACGGCCTCGTCGACCATCGTCGACCAACCGAACGGCAGGTCCGGCAAGAGGGACCCCGGGGCGACCACCACGACCGAAATGGAGGGCAAGGGCGACCCGATCGACGATCCGGATCCGAACGCCGTGCCCACCTCGATGGTGACCATCTCGGATCCCGTCAACGACGCATTCACCGTTGACGTGCCCGAGGGCTGGGACAGCCTCGCCTACTCGACCGTCGAAGGCCAGACCGTGCGTCAGGTCGTCAATTCGGTCAGCCCCGACGGGTCGACGGTCCTGTTCGTCGGTGACCCGAAGATCCCGGGCTACTGGAATCCAGACACGGCCAACCCGATAACCGTCCAGATGGCCGACGCGCTCGACTCCGTGGAGCTCAAGAGCTACGTGCCGGCAGAGGACTACGTCACCAGCTACGTGACCGAGAAGTTCGGTGAACTCGACGGCTTCACACTCGGCGACGTCCAACGGCTGACCGACCGCGAACAGGACTACATCGACTACGCAGCGGGAAAGGGGGTCACCTTCACCGACGTGCGGATCGCTCAGGTGCGCTTCACGTTCAACGACGAGGCGGGCAAGGCGAACGAGGCCTCGGTGACGGCGGAGACCCTCAACAGCGGCGACTTCTGGTACGCGGACGTGAACGGAGCGGCCACGACCGGCGACGTGGACCCCTTCGTCGATGTCGCCCGCAACATCGCCGACAGCCGCAAGCAGAAGGAGTCGTTCACTGCCACGCTGAACAAGCGTCACCAGGACACGATGGCGATGATCCAACAGCGGACCGAGGAGATGACCCGCCAGCACGAGGCGAACATGGCCTGGATCCAGGACAGCGCGAACGCCCACCAGGCCCGGATGCAGGCGATCTGGGATTCCAACGATGCACAGATCTCGGGTTGGTACGACCGCATGGCCTCCCAGGACGTCGAACACCGCCAGTTCCTCAACTACATCAACGAGGAGCGCACCGTCGTCACGTCCACCGGTGAGAAACGCCAGGTCGACGACAACTACCAGCGCTACTGGATGAACCCGGCCACCGGCACCTATTACGGCGGCGACATCAACTTCGACGAGAACGCGTTGCGGCAGATGGGAATCGACCCGAGCGGGTTCGAGGAAGTCCAGATCGTCAAAGGCTGACGAGCCTGTCGCGGCCCATCGGTCAGTACGGGTGGGACCCTCCGTCCACGACGATCACCTGGCCCGTGATGAAGCTGCCCGCGTCCGACGCGAGCAGCAGGGCCGGGCCGACGATCTCGTCGGCCGTACCGAAGCGGCGCATCATCGCCAGGTTCTTCATCACGTCCTGAACGGCCTCGTGGTTGTTGCGGACCATGTCGGTGTCGATCGCGCCGGGGGCGATCGCGTTGACGCGGATCCCGTCGCCGATCATCTCCGCGGCCATCGCCCGGGTGGCGGCCAGTAGCGCCGCCTTGCCCTGCGCGTACAGGCTCATCGTGGCCGAGAACGTGAAGGCCCCGACCGAGATCATGTTGATGATCGAAGCGCGTCCGCTGGCCCGCAGGTGGGGCAGCGCCGCCTCCACGAGGAACACCGGCCCACGCACGTTCACCTCGAAGGACTTCTGCCACGCCTCGGGGGTCAGTTGACCGTGCGGCAGGGCGAGCGCGTTCGCCGCGTTGTTGAACACGATGTCGATCCCGCCGAACTCGTCGACCGTGCGATCGACGAGCGTGCCGAGGTCCTCCAGCGAACCCATGTGCGTCGGCACGCCGATCGCCTCGCCTCCCATCGCCCGGAGATGCTCGGCGGTCTCGTCGCACGCGTCGGCCTTGCGGCTCGCGACCACCACCTTCGCCCCCGCTGCGACGAACCCCTCCGCTACGGCACGCCCGATTCCGCGCGTTCCGCCGGTGACGATCGCTACCCGTCCGGTCAGGTCGAAGAGCGTCTCGAGTCGTTCGCGGTCCATGTGTTCGGTACCTCCTGGGACCGTCAGTTCTCGGTGGATGCGTGCTCGACGGCGGTCGCCTTCGCCCACCGGTAGTCGGCCTTGCCCGCTGGCGAACGGACCAGCTCGTCGAGGAACACGATCTGGCGGGGGAGCTTGTAGCGGGCGACGTGCTTGGCCGTCTCCTCGAGGATCTCCTCCACCGACGGGGACGTGCCCGGGTGCAGTTGCACGAGCGCCACCACCGCCTGGCCCCAACGGTCGTCGGGTCGTCCGACGACCATCACGTCGTCGACGTCGGGATGGTTGACGATCGCCTGCTCCACTTCCTCGGCGAAGACCTTCTCGCCACCGGTGTTGATCGTCTGCGCGTCCCGCCCGAGCAGCTCGATCACGTCCGCGGAAGGCCGGCGTGCGCGGTCACCGGGGACGGAATACCGCACGCCGCCGATCACCGGGAACGTGCGGGCCGTCTTGGCTTCGTCGCCCAGGTACCCGAGCGGGACGTGACCGCGCTGGGCCAGCCACCCCTCCTCGGGATCGCCGGGTTCGAGCACGCGGGTCATGTCCGCGCTGATCACGGCCGTGTCCGGACCCGGGGTGAACGTGCCCGTCGCCGTCGCTCCCTTGACCGACGTGTGGCCCATCTGCGCGCCGGTCTCCGACGACCCGACAGCGTCGAGCACCATCGCGTGCGGGACGGCCTCCAGGAAGCGGTCCTTCAGACCAGTCGACAGCGCCGCCCCACCGTTGGTGAAGGCGAGCAGTCCGGACAGGTCGTAGTCGCCTCGCTCGATGACCTCGATGAGCGGCCTGGCCATGGCGTCTCCCACGACCTGGATGGCGGTCGCCCGCTCCTCTGCGGCGACCCTCACGAGCGTTTCCGCGTCGAAGCGTGACGGGTCTGGTGCGAGGACGAGCATGCCGCCGCTCGTGAACGAGTTGAACGCCGCCCACTGAGCGGCACCGTGCATCAGCGGCGCAGCCGTCATCATGTTGAGGCCACCATTGGCCGACGCCGCGACGATCTCCTCGATCGACCCGTAGGCCTCGGGCGCGCCGAACGGTCGGCCGCCCATGGCGCTCACGAAGATGTCGTGCTGCCGCCACAGCACGCCCTTCGGCATCCCGGTCGTGCCGCCCGTGTAGAGGATGTACAGGTCATCGGGCGACACGTCGTCGCCGATGGGTTCGTCGTCGCCCTCCGCCAGTAGGTCGTCCCAACGGACAGCCCCGGGCAGGAGCGCTTCGCCGGAGTCGTCGGGAACCTGGATGACCAGATCGACACCGCCGAGATCGTCGAGCACCGCACCGAGCGTGGGTGCGAACCGGTCGTGGACCACGACACCGCGCGCCTTCGCGTCGTTCAGGAGGTACGACAATTCCTCGGCGACGTAGCGGTAGTTGACGTTCAT
>JAGQSN010000052.1 GCA_020439555.1 Acidimicrobiales bacterium
CGAGGCGGGTCATGGCCGTGAACTGCTCGGGGGCGAGGCCCTTCGCGTTGTTCATCGCGATGAGGGCGTTCGTGTTGGCCGGGTTCCCGACCACGAGGACCTTGACGTCCTTGCTCGCCGCTTCGGCGAGGGCCTTGCCCTGAGCGGTGAAGATCGCACCGTTGGCGGAGAGGAGGTCGCCGCGCTCCATGCCCTTCGTGCGCGGCCGCGAGCCCACGAGAAGAGCGATGTCGGCACCGTCGAACGCGGCGTTCGCGTCGTCGGACTTGGTGATACCGGCGAGCAGCGGGAAGGCGCAGTCGTCGAGCTCCATCGCGACGCCGTCGAGCGCCCCGAGGGCGGGGGTGATCTCCAGCAGCTGGAGCTGGACCGGGGTGTCGGGGCCGAGCAGGGCGCCGCTGGCGATTCGGAACAGGAGGCTGTATCCGATCTGGCCGGCTGCGCCGGTGACTGCGACGCGAACGGGCGTGGTCATCGTGGGATCTCCTCGTGGAGCGTGCGATGCGGGCCGGGTCCGACCCGCCTTTCCCCCGACCCTACCCAGTGGCGATTCCCGGTCCCGAACGTGAGCCGAGCTTCAGCGTCGGGCGGTCTCCGTGAAGTCCTTCCAACGGGGTACGGCCGTGCGCAGCCAGTACCTGTAGGTCGGTCCGGACCAGTTGTTCGTGATCCGACCGGACTCGGTCTTGTACCAGGAGTGGCATCCCTCGTCCCACACGGTTCGGGCGAGTTCGCGGCGGAGCCTTTCGTTCGATGCCGCCTGGGCGTCGGGCCGCACCTCGAGGGTCGCCGCTCCGCCCTCGGTGAGGCGGCGCACGCAGCTGAGCACGTAGCCGATCTGGCGTTCGAGCATGAAGATGATCGAGTTGTGCCCGAGGTTCGTGTTCGGGCCGTAGAGGACGAACAGGTTCGGGAAGCCGGTGACGGTGAGTCCGAGGTGCGCTTCGGCACCGTCCCGCCAGGCCTCGTGGAGGTCCGCTCCCCCTCGGCCGGTGACCTTCATCGGGGCGAGGAAGCCCGTGGACTGGAACCCGGTCCCGAAGATGACGGTGTCGGCCTCGTAGAGCTTTCCACCGGCCCGGACCCCGTTGGGCTCGAATCGCTCGACCGCATGGTTCACGACCTCGACGTGCGGCTGGAAGATCGCGGGGTACCAGTCGTTGCTGATCAGGATCCGCTTGCAGCCGAGTGGGTAGTCGGGGACCAGAGCCTCGACGGGGAGAGCTTCTGTCGCTGCGGGCTCCAGCTTCTTGCGGTACACGTTCGCGACCCAGCCGGCGGACTTGGAGCCCTTCCGGAACCAGATCCAACGCGCCTCGAACCGTGCCCAGATCGATGCCCGGTACAGCTTGGCGAGCACGGGCAGCCGACCGAACAAGCCGAGTGTCCGTGGACTGAACGGCCCGTCGGGCTTGGGTGCGACGTAGTTGACGCTGCGCTGGAACAGGGTTACCGAACGGGCTTCCTTGACGATCTCGGGAACGAACTGGATCGCGCTCGCCCCGATTCCCACCACGGCCACGTCCCGGCCGGTCAGGTCGTGGTCGTGGTCCCAGCGCGCCGAGTGGAACGAGTGTCCCTCGAAGGTGTCGAATCCTTCGAACGGCGGGATGTACGGACGGTTGAGCTGACCGGTCGCTGCGACGACGACGTCGGCCTCCTCGGTCGTTCCGTCTGCGAAACGCAGCAGCCAGTGCCCATCGGGGTCCTCTTCCACGAAGGTCACCTCGGTGACCTCGGCTCCGAAGCGCAGGTGCGGTGCCAACTGGAACTCGTCGGCGACGCCGTCGAGGTAGCCGAGGATCTCGGGTTGGGAGGGGAATCGTCGGGTCCAGTCCAGCTTCGGCGCGAACGACAACGAGTAGAGATGGCTGGGGACGTCGCAGGCGGCGCCCGGGTAGGTGTTGTCACGCCAGGTGCCGCCGAGGCGGTCGGCCTTTTCGTAGACGGTGAAGGTCTCGATGCCGGCCTGGCGGAGCCTGCACGCCAAGCCGATTCCACCGAAGCCTGAGCCGATGATCGCGATCCGCGGCGTCGGCGTTCCTGGTTCGACCGGTGGTGCCAGCGCCCCTGGCAGGCTCGTCGAGCGGCGGCGCCAATCGGCCGGGAGCCGTTGGGCGATACGGGCCACGAGCCCGGGGCGGGGCGGGTGATTCGATGCGGTAGGAGCGACGTGGAGGTTCGGTCGGGAGGAGGCCGTGGCGGTCACCGCGGCGATCGTACTGATCTTGACCGTCGGGTCAAGTGGCGTCCGTCCCGCGGGCCGAGTCGCCCGGACGTTCAGGGGGCGGAGGGTCCTTCGACGTGGGTGACGCTCCTGCCGAGTGCCCGTTCCATGCGATGCGGCAGGTCGAGGTGCAACCAGTGGGACATGCCGGGGGGAAGGGTCGACAGCACGATCTCGTCGAAGTCCCGCTCGCGCAACACGGTCTCGACCGCGACGAGCGGATCCGCGTCACCGATCTCGCCGTCGGCCTGCGCCCCGAGGCTCCGGAGCCAGTCCAGTTCCTCGGCGAGACGAGGTTCGGCGGCAGTCCGATCTGCTCGGCGTTCGATCTCGTCCCGTCCACCGCCGTAGGCATCGATCGAACGCTGCATCACCCCTTCCAGGCGTACTGCCGGCACCACCACGTGAAAGCGGCAGGGCGCACTGTCCAGACGTTCCTGAACGAGCTGTCGCAGAGCACGGCCACCCAAGGTTTCGTTGGCGATCAGCAGGATGCTCGTCGTGTTCATCGGACTCTCCTCTCACCTGCGTATGGCCCCGAGGTGTGCGTTCCTGACGCGCAGGCGGAAGCCGGGTTGACGTCGTTCCAGGTCCATCTCTCGGCTGCGGGCACGCAGGACGTCGGTGCGCGTCAGCAGACCCACGAGCTGTTCGTCCTCGACGACCGGCAAGTGACCGACCTCCTCACGCAGGATGACCTCCAGCGCCTCCAGTACGGTCCTGCCCGGTTCGATCGTCAGGACATCACGCGCGGCCGCGGACGACGCCGGCGCTCCCGGATCCAGGGCATCCGAGAGAAGGTCCTCCCGTGCCACGACAGCGGTGCATCGGCCGTCGTGGTCCACGATCGGAAACGCGCTGTGCTGGCCGCACTCCATGAGGTGGCGCGCATCCGCGACGGTGGCGTTCTCATCCAACGTCTGCACCTCTCTCGACATCACGTCTCGCACGTCGGTGCCCGCGAGAACGTCGATCGCGTAGTCGCCTTGTACATGCAGACCGTGTCGCGTGAGTTTCTCCGTCATCAGGGTGTCGTCCATGAGCGCCGATGCGACGAGCTCCGCGAGGACGCTGGCGAGCATCATCGGCAGGATCACCTGGTAGTCCCGGGTGAGTTCGAACAGGAACACGATCGAGGTAAAGGTGGCACCCACGGAAGCACCGAAGGTGGCGGCCATCGCAACGAGGGCGAACGCCCCCGGAGAGACCCCCACGCCCGGGAAGAAATGTTCGACGACCGTCCCGAGCAGCGTCCCGAAGCAGCCGCTGATCAGGAGCAACGGGGCGACGGTGCCCCCCGAGGTACCGGAGGCGAGAGCAACCCACCACGCGAGCAGCTTCGCCACTCCGAGGGCGACGACGGTTCCGAGCGCGTAGCGGCCTGCGAGGACGTTGCCGATCGAGCCGTAGCCGACCCCGAGGGCTCGCGGCACGAAGTAGCCGACAGCGGCGAAGCCGACGGCCCCTATCGCCGGATGCCAGAACTCCCCGACCGGCAAGCGACGAAATCCGGCTTCGATGAAGAACAGGCCGTGGTTGATGACGACGGCAAGTAGTCCGCAGGCCAGGCCGAGCAATGCGTAGAAGGGAAGCTTGTCGAGCCCCGCGTAGTTGTGGGCCGGGACCTCGAACAGCGGTCCCGTGCCGAACGCCATCGAGTGGATGCCTGCGGCGAGGCTCGACGACACGACCAGGGGCACGAAGGCCCGCGAGGAGAACTCGAACAGCAACAGCTCAATCGCCAACATGACAGCGGCGAGCGGCGCACCGAACGTCGCCGACATGCCGGCAGCAGCGCCGCAGGCCAGCAGGATCTTCCGTTCGGACGGCGACGTCGGCAGGACTTGACCGATGAGAGAACCGAGGGCGCCGCCGGTCACGATGATCGGACCTTCGGCCCCGAACGGCCCACCGGTTCCGATCGCGATCGCGGCCGAGATCGGCTTCGCGACCGCAGCCCGGGGCGGCACACGGCTCTCGTCGACAAGGATGGCTTCCATGGCTTCGGGGATGCCGTGACCTCGGATCTCGGGGGCCCACTTGGCCATCGTGGAGATCACTAGGGCTCCTAGGACGGCAACGATCATCAGTCCGACGCCCGGGTGGAAGTCGGAGAAGTCCGGGAGGTCCCATCCGAAGCGATGGAACAAGGCGACGTTCGTGAGCAGCGCGATCCCGTGCAACAGGACGTATGCGGCGGCACCGCCCAGCAGCCCGATCACCGCAGCGAGGGCTGTCAGGACGAGAAGTCTTCTCGGGGCCGTCTTCGACGTCGACATCGCAGGTCCGGCGTTCCTCCCACGTTCGAGGGACGATTACATCGTAGGGCGATATTTCACGAGGACCACCACGAAACGGCGTAGATCCACGTCGGACAGCGACGGATGGCTACGCCATTTCGATCGGGTGCAGGGAAAAACAAGGGCGGTCGGGCTCAACAGCCCGACCGCCCCTTGTCGACGCCCGGAGGGAGGGAGGGAAGGCGTCGACGGGTTGTGCAGCGACTCCTACAGCTGCATCGACTTGGTCTGGAGGAACTCCTCGAGTCCGTAGGCACCGAGCTCGCGCCCGTTGCCGGACTGCTTGTACCCACCGAAGGGCGCCATCGGGTTGAACGAACCACCGTTGATCTCGAGTTGGCCGGTGCGCACCCGCCGGGCCACCGCCTTCGCCTCCTCGACGTCCGCGCCCCACACGCCTCCGGAGAGGCCGTAGCGGGTGTCGTTCGCGATCGCGACCGCTTCGTCGACATCGTCGTAGGCGAGGACCGACAGCACAGGACCGAAGATCTCTTCGCGGGCGATCGTCATGTCCGACGTCACGCCGGCGAACACGGTGGGCTTCACGTAGTAACCGGTGGGAAGGTCCTCCGGTGCCTCGGCCCCACCGGTGACGAGGGTCGCGCCCTCGTCGATGCCCTGGCGGATGTGGCCACGGACTCGTTCTCGTTGCACGTCGGAGATGAGGGGTCCGAGCCGCCCGGCTCCTGTGGCGGGATCACCGATCGTGTAGGTCGTCTCGACCTCACCCTTGACCACGTCGAGGATCTCCTGCTCCTTGTCACGCGGGACGAGCAGACGGGTGAATGCCGTGCAGGTCTGGCCGGAGTTCAGGAAGGCGCTGCCGACCGCGGCCTTGGCGGCACGTTCGAGCTCCTCACCCTCCAGGCTCGGCAGGAGGATGTTCGCCGACTTGCCACCGAGTTCCAGCGCGACCCGCTTGACCGTGGCGGCTCCCAGCTCACCCACGCGTGTGCCGGCCCGCGTCGAGCCGGTGAAGGAGACCATGTCGATGTCGGGGTGCGACGCGATCGCCTCCCCCACCACCGGCCCGGTGCCGGAGACGAGATTGTACACACCTGCCGGCAGGCCCGCTTCGTGCACGATCTCGGCGAGGATGAACGCGTTGAGCGGCGCGACCTCGCTCGGCTTCAGGACGACGGTGCAGCCGGCAGTGAGCGCGGGTGCCACCTTCGCGACGATCTGGTGCAGCGGGTAGTTCCAGGGCGTGATCGCCCCGACGACACCGATCGGCTCCTTCACGACGAGCGAGTTGCCGATCTGTTCCTCCCACTCGAACGACTCGGCGATACCGACGTAGCTGGCGGCGACCGCCTGGGGCAGGCCGGCCTGGATGAGCTGCGACAGGAAGATCGGCATGCCGACCTCGCCGGTGATGACCTCGGCGATCTCCTGCTGGCGGGCGGCGAGACCGTCCGCGATCGACTGCACGTACCCGACGCGCTCCTTGGGACTCGTCGCAGCCCACGCGTCGAACGCCGCCACCGCTGCAGCGACGGCCCGGTCGACGTCTCCGGGGGTGCCGGCCGGGATCGATCCCATGACGGCCTCGGTGGAGGCGTTGATGACCTCGATGGTGTCCGCGCTCTCGGGTTCGACCCAAGTACCGCCGATGTAGAGCTTGTCGAAGGTCCGCACCCGGATCCCTCCTGGCATGTTGGCGCCCCTGTCAGTGACCAACATACTCCGCTGGGTGCGGCCCTGTCTCACCAAACTGGGTCGGACGACCCACGGTCATGGGTATTCGGACCCATCCCATTGGGCCTTCCGGCCCACGAGCAGGATTTCAGGCAGTGGCGACCGTTCGCGTGTCACGTCCGCTGCGAAGGATCTTCCCCGGCCTCGTTCCGGTGGGTTCACCGTCCACCACGGCGACATCACCATTGACGAAGACCTTGGCGACTCCGATCGCAGACGCGGTGAGCCGAGGCGAATCCGCAGGAAGGTCGTTGACGAGCGTCGCGTGCTCGGCACCGACCGTCTCTGGGTCGACCACGACCACGTCCGCGTGGAAGCCCTCGGCGATCCGTCCTCTGTCGATCAGGCCGAACAGCTGCGCCGGATCGTCGGTCATCATCTGCACGGCCCTCTCCAGGGTCACGAGCTTGCGGCCGCGGAGGGTGTCACCGAGGAAGCGGGTCGGGAACGGTGCGCCGCACATGCGGTCGAGGTGTGCACCTGCGTCGGACCCACCGAGGATCGACCGATCGTCGGCCCAGACCTGGCGGCGCAGCTCCCACGAGGCGTCGTCCCCGTCGGGCGGGATGGGCCAGAGGACGGTACGGAGGTCATCGGCCACGACTATGTCGATCAGGGTCGCGAACCCGTCCTTGCCACGCTCGGCCGCGATGTCGGCAACGCGGCGACCCTTGAGGCCGTCGTTCGCCTCCGAATACGTGTCTCCGATGATGTAGTTGTCGAAGTCGGCGAGCCGGCGGAACACGCCTGCCTCCTCCGAGCCGGCACGTTCGAGCATGAACGCCTGGGTCTCGGGTTGGAGGAGCTTCTCGATCCGTTCCGACACGGGCAGGCGCAGGATGTCTCCCCACCCCGGGATGAGGAACAGGCCGCAGTGGTTCAGGAAGCTCATGTTCATCGGAACCTGGACCGGCAAGGTCAGGGCGACGATGCGTCCGCCCTTCTCCTTGGCACGGTCCCCTGCGCCGAGCTGTCGGGGCACCCGTCCCGGTTCTCGGGAGTCGACGGTGAGCACGTTCCAGTT
>JAGQSN010000410.1 GCA_020439555.1 Acidimicrobiales bacterium
GGCTTCGAGACTGAACCACGAGACGTGCGCGCCGTGGTCGATCGCGGCGTGGCCGAGGGCTTCGAGGAAGTGGCTCTTGCCGGTGCCGGACGGGCCACAGACGACGATGTTCTCGTGGCGGTCGATCCACTCGAGGGTTCGCAACGCTCGTTGGGTGGGCTCCGCGATGGAGGAGATGGTCTCGTCCCATCCGTCGAAGGTCTTGCCGGTCGGGAACCCGGCGGCTTTGCGACGAGACCTGACCGACGAGGCCTGTCGTCCGGTGAGTTCCTCGGCGAGGAGTGCCCGGATCGCTTCAGCGGGGTCCCAGCGTTGGGCCTTCGCGGTGGCGAGCAGCTCGGGGGCCGCGGAGCGCATGTGGGGGAGCCGCAACTGGCGCAACAGATCGACGACGTCATCCGCGGGGTTCGAGATGGTGGTCATCGGCCGAAGCCTTCCCACGCGGCGGTGCCGGTCTGCAACGAATGGACCTCATCGGCGGAACGTCGTTGTCCGGGCGGGTTCGCCGCCAGGATCGACGCCAGGTCACCCTCCGCGAACCGGCCGAACCCGGCGGCGTGACCGAGCGCCCAGTCGACCCGGCCGATGCCGTGGAGCGCGGCGAGCTCGACCGCTTCGCCCATCTTCACTTTGATCCTTGCCGTCCCAGCGGAGGCGGCCTCGATGAGCCAGAGGCGGGCGCCGTCCCCCAACGCGAGGAACGTCTCCTCCGCAGCGTTGGTCGGCTTCGGTGTGCGGCCGGGCCCGTCGGGGCGTGGCGGGTAGTGGGCGTCGTCGATCTGTGGGTTGCCCGGTGTCGAACGGCGATGCCGGGCGACCTCGACCGGGCCCGCCGGACCGCAGTGCACGACGACGATCTCGTCGCCCTCGACACGGACCCACACCGTCTCGTCCGCCAACGCGTGGGGGACCGAGTAGGTGACACCGCCGTAGCTGATCGTCGCCGACCAACCGACCCGTCGGGTCTCGCCGAACACGGTCGTGTAAGGCCGTTCCGGGAGCCGGTGGAGACGCTGCTGTTCCTCGACCAACATCGCCGTCGGCGGGCGTCGGGTCACTCGATGGTCCCGACCGTTGACCTCGGCCATGAACGCGTCGCACGCCTCGACCAACTCGCCCCACGACCTGTAGTCCGCTCGCAGGTTCGCATCGGTCGGCACCAGGTCAGCCTTGGCGATTCTGACGGTTGCTTCGACGCCGCCCTTCGATTCGGGATCGGCCGGGACGCACGTCTCGACCGTGACCCCGTAGTGGCCGCCGACGGCGACCATCTCCGGATGCCGGACCGCGATCCCTGCGACGTGGCCGGTGGTGACGGTCCGTTCGTTGTCGGTCAACCAGTAGGTCGGCACACCCCCGAAGGCGCGCATCGCCCGATCGAGGCAGCTGATCGTGGTGGCCATCTTGCGGTCCCAGACCGGGATCACCACCCGGAACCGCGACCACGCCAACCACGCGCAGAACAACAACGTCGCCCGCCCCCCAACGGCCGGGCCGGTGCCCCAGTCCCACTGCGCCCACATGCCCGGCTCGGTGATCCACGGCCGATACACCCGGCGGCGACCCCGGCGATGGTTCGCCTTCACCTCCGCGACCGCCCGACGGACCGTGCGCTCCGACCCGGTAAACCCGAGCGCCCGCAGCTTGTCGAAGCACACATCGGCGCGGATCTTGCCGTCGCTGCGCTCCACCCACTCCTCGATCTTCGCCA
>JAGQSN010000053.1 GCA_020439555.1 Acidimicrobiales bacterium
TTCATCCACATGGACCAGATGGGCGAGGTCGAGTACGCGCCCGGCGAACCGAAGGGCACGCCCTGGCACCCCCACCGCGGATTCGAGACGGTCACCTACATGATCGACGGAACCTTCCTCCACCAGGACAGCCACGGTGGTGGCGGCGTGCTCAGCGACGGCGACACACAGTGGATGACCGCCGGGTCCGGCATCCTCCACATCGAGACCCCGCCCGAGTCGCTCGTCCAGTCCGGCGGACTCTTCCACGGGATCCAGTTGTGGGTGAACCTCCCCTCCGCGGACAAGATGATCAGCCCGAACTACCAGGGCCTGGCCGCCGGTGACGTGACACTCGTGTCCTCGGTCGACGGGGGTGCGCTCGTGCGCATCATCGCCGGATCGCTCGGCGACCACCGAGGGCCGGGGAGCACCCACTCGCCCATCACGATGCTGCACGTGACGCTCGCACCCGGAGCACGCGTCGAGCTGCCGTGGGACTCCACGTTCAACGGTCTCGTCTACGGCCTGAGCGGCGCCGGCACGGTCGGATCCGAGGAGCGACCGCTCGGCATGGGTCAGCTCGCCGTGACCGGTCCTGGAGATCTGCTCACGATCACCGGGAGCGCTTCGCCCGACTCACGAACCGACGCGTTCGATGTGCTCGTTCTCGGCGGTCGTCCGATCGGAGAGCCCGTCGCCCACTACGGGCCGTTCGTGATGAACACCGAGGCCGAGCTACGGCAGGCGATGGCCGACTACCAGGCCGGAAAGCTCGGCGTCATCCCACCCGGCGCCATCGGTATCCGCTGAAGGTCGCCCGAACGGCCGCCGGGCGCCATCAGTCGATCGGGGTCGCCAAGGCCTCCCGCTCGGTCTCGGACTCGATCGGATCCAGGTTCCGTGCACCCGTGCCTTCCAGGGCAGCGTCGCCACTGGGCAGCAGGCGGTAGGTGAGGACGATCGCGAGGACCACGATGATCGAGCCGATCAGCGCCGCGAGGCTCATGCCGTCGACGAACGCGTGCTTGGCAGAATCGAGGGCCTGCTCGGCCAACTGGGCCATCGCCGGAGGTGCCTGTCGGGCGACCTCGACCGCGCCGGGGAGCCCGGATTCGATCGCTGAACGGGCCGGACCGGAAGGCATCCGTGAGGTGAGCGGGGCGATGTCGCTCGTGTAGACGGAGGTGAGGATCGACCCGAGGATCGCGACGCCCAGCGCTCCACCGAGTTCGCGCGTCGTGTCGTTCATCGCGGAACCGACTCCGGCCCGGTTGAGTGGGACCGACGACATGATCAGGGTCGTGAGCGGCGTCATCGTGAGCGCCATGCCCAGAGCGAGCGGAACCACCGACAGGTAGATGAACCACAGGGACGAGTCGACCTGCATGCGCGAGAAGACGAGCAGGCCGGCAGCCGTTGCGGCGAGTCCCGCCGGCACGACCCGGTTCACGCCGAAACGGGCGACCAGCTTCGGCGCCTGCGGGGCGACGCCCATCATGATGAACGCCATCGGGAGCTGCAGGAGACCGGACTCGAGGGGTGAGTAGCCGAGCACCAGTTGGAAGTACTGGGCGACCAGGAAGAAGGTCCCGAACATCGCGAAGAACGTGAGGGTCATACCACCGGACGCCACGCTGAATCGGCGGTCCTTGAACAGCCGCAGGTCGAGCATGGGCGTCGGCGTGTGCAGTTCACGACGGATGAACAGCGCGATCGCGATCGCCGCAACGGCGAACATCCCGAGGGTGTGCGTCGAGAGCCAGCCGTCGTGGGGCGCCTCGATGATGGCGTACACGAGAGCTCCGAGACCGACGATCGACAGCGCCGCACCGGGGAGATCCAAGGGCTGTTCCTCGGGGTCCTTGGACTTCGGCACGATCAGGGCTCCGGCGACGAGGGCACCGATGATGATCGGGACGTTGATGCGGAACACCCAACCCCAGTGGAAGTGCTCGAGGAGGAAACCGGAGGCGATCGGCCCGAGCGCAGCGCCGCCGCCGGAGATGCCGGCCCACATGGCGATCGCCTTCGGGCGTTCACGGGCCGGGAACACGTTCGTGAGGATCGACAACGTCGAGGGCATGACGAATGCCGCGGCGACACCCATGATCGCCCGGCCGGCGATGACGGTCCCCGAGGTCTCCGCCACCGAGGCCACGAGCGCCCCGATCAGGAACAGGACGAGTCCGCCCTGGAGCGCACCCTTGCGACCGAAACGGTCACCCAAGGTTCCTGCGGTGAACAGCAGACCGGCGAAGAGGAGGGAGTAGGCGTCGACCATCCACTGGAGCGCCGACAGCGAAGCGTTCAGCTCCTTGCCGAGCGTCGGGATCGCGACGTTCAGGCTCGTGTTGCCGATGATGACGATCATCAGGCTCGTGCAGAGCACGGCGAGGATCGCCCAACGACGGTTGTAGACGTCCGGGTCGATGCCCTCGTAGTCGATCGGTTCCCCCTGGCTGTCCGTGGGGGCAGCAGCCTTTCGATTCGTCATCTTCTCTTCCTCGACCTCGTCCTTCTGGCGCCACCACGGGAGCAGTTTCGCTACGGCAGCGGAGCATAACGATACGACGCGCGAGGCGGAGGCGCACCACCAATTCCAGCCAGAACCGTGTGAAATCCGCCACCGCACGGATGACCCACGGGACGGGTCGAGCCTTGTTCCGCTACGGTTATGGAGCGATGGCACGTCCCCGTAGCGAAGCCGCCAACCGCGCCGCGACGATGGCAACGGTCGAGATTCTCGTCGAGGATGGGATCGAGGGCGTCACGATGGAGGAGGTGGCGGCCCGATCCGGAGTCGCCAAGTCGACCCTGTACCGCCACTTCGGTTCACGCGAGGAACTCGTCGCTGCGGCCGCCCGCGAATGTCAGGTCCGCTACGAAACCCCCAACACCGGGTCGCTCGAATCCGACCTGCGGGCACTCTTCGAGGCTCACAGGGCGTCCGTGGAGGAGAACTGCCTCAACGACCTACTCCCGATCCTTCTCGACGGGGCACGCCGTGAGCCCGGATTCAGCGAGTTGGTGCACGACCTCCTGGAAGCCCGTCGTCGTCCGATCCGGACGATCATCCAGCTCGCCCAACTGAGGGGTGAGGTCGCGCCGGAGTTGGATGCCGAGGACGCGGTTGCCATCGCGGTCGGCCCGGTCGTGTACCAGAAAATGGTCCTGCGCCGAGAGATCACATCGGAGTTCCTCGAACTCGCGATCCGTTCGGCGGTCACAGCACTCCGGGCAACCGTGAGCGAGGGTGCAGCTACCGTTCACCCATGACCGACCCTCACCGCCTCCCCGGGGAGATCAGCGTTCCCGACATCGGCGTGGGCACATGGGCATGGGGTGACCGTGGTGTCTGGGGCATGGGCGGATACGACTCCACCCTGACCGAAGCGACCATCGCCGAAGCCTGGGAAGCGTCCATCGACGCCGGCGCGACCTTCTTCGACACCGCCGAGGTCTACGGGAACGGCGAGTCGGAACGGATCATCGGCCGACTTCTCGCCGCGGATCCCGGTCGGGCCGCCAAGGCTGTGATCGCCACGAAGTTCATGCCGGTCCCGTGGAAGTTCGACGTGGTGGGTTCACTCCGGCGCGCGCTGGAGGCTTCGCTCGGTCGGCTCGGAGTGGGTTCGGTGGCGCTGTACCAGATCCACGGGCCGATCTCGCTCCGTGGCCATGCTCACCTTGCGGATGCTCTGGCGGCCGTTCACGAGGACGGCCTGGTGGGAGCGGTCGGCGTGTCGAACTACTCGGCGAAGGAGATGCGTTCCATCGCCCGCGAGCTCGCAGAGCGTGGGATCCAACTCGCGACGAACCAGATCGAGTTCTCCCTGCTGCGCCGTCGTCCCGAATCCAACGGACTCCTGGCCGCTTGTCGTGAACTCGGAGTTCTCCCGCTCGCCTACTCGCCTCTCGGTCAAGGTCGTCTCACCGGCAAGTACGACGCCGAGCACCCACCGCCGAAGGGAAGGTCCTTCTCGAACCACCCGATGGTCGAGGTGGACGCCATCGTCAACACCCTCAGGGAACTCGGCGGGGCGCACGACCGAACACCGTCGCAGGTCGCTCTGCAGTGGATCGTGTCGAAGGGTGTCGTGCCGATTCCGGGGGCCAAGAACCGCCTTCAGGCCGAACAGAACGCCGGAGGAATGGGGTGGTCGCTCACCGAGGAGGAACTCACGCGGCTCGACAACGTCGCACTGGAAGGGACGAACGACCTTCGCAATCGCTTCTGGCAGCACGGCTGACCTCCGGAGGATCGGCCGCGGTTCGAGGCCTCGTCAGGGCGCGGCGAGGAGGTCGTCGAGGATCTTCTCCAGGCGATCCCGTTCGGCTCGTCGCGTAGGGTCGTTCCCCCAGTTCTGCAGTTCGTCCGGGTCCGTATCGAGGTCGTATGCCTCGTAGATCGGGGGTGTCTTGTCCTTCGAGCCAACTGACGGGTACCGGTACAGCTTCCTGAAGCCGAGTTCGTGGTCCGGTCCGGTGGTGATCCCGTCGCCGGAGGTCGTGTAGTACGGGCTCGCTATCTCGTGAAGGAGAACCCGGTTCCGTTGGGAACCCGGATCGGCGACGATTCCTGCGAGGGAGACCCCCAGCTGATGGTCCATGATGGGAGTCGCACCGCTGAGTTCGATCATCGTGGCCGCCATGTCCTGGAACATCAGGACCGGTGCGGAGATGTCCGGAGCGTGCTCGAAACCGGGACCTCTCACCAGCATCGGGACGTGGAGTCCGACGTCGTAGGGGCCTCCCTTCGTCGCGCTGCCGAGACGGCGGTGCTCGCCCCGGTGAACGCCGTTGTCGCTCGCGAAGAAGATCACCGTTCGGGCAAGCACCTCCGGATCGAGTGCGTCGAAGACCTGACCGACCATGTCGTCGACGGCGGCCAGTTCCCGCAAGGAACCACGCGCGTCCTCTTCGAGCTGCTTGAAGTCCGCGGGCGTGAGCGGGGGAAGCGCCTGGATCCACGGCGGCTTGTCGCTCACGTCGACCTCGTCGACGATCTTGAACTCGTAGTCGGAGAACTTGTGGGCAAGGTTGGCGCGAGGGGTGAACGGAGAATGTGGTTCCGACGGCGTCATCCACAGCGCGAACGGCTCTTGAACCTCGCCGAGGAACTTGATCGCCTCCCTTGCGTAGTAGTCGGTCGGGTAGATGCCCTTCGGTCGAACGAGTCCGTCCTCGTCACGGATGGTGAACCGATTCTTCTGGTGATCGATGACGATCTCCCGCCATAGGGTGAAACCGTCAGGAGGCGCGGTGCCTCCGTTCGCGTCGATGCCGTTCACGAACTTGCCGGTCAGGCCACACGTGTAGCCGGCGTTGGCCAGGGCCTTCTGGATGAACCGATCCACATGGACGTACGGCTGGATGAACCCGACGTCGATCACGTGGTGGTGTTTCGACAGTTGACCGCTGAACATTCCCACTCGGCTCGGCTGGCACAGCGGCACATTGCATCGGGCCTGGGTGAAGGAGATCCCGGGCTTCTGGATGTGCTCGATCACGTTCTTCATCGACCAGAGCTGGTCGTATCGCATGTCGTCCGCGACGATGACCAGGAAGTTCGGACGGTGGTCCGAACCGGGGCGTCGATTCCTGGGCCGTGACGTGTCCGTTGTCGTCGAGCCGTCCCGGTCGGCCTCGCGGTCCGAACCACTGTCCGAACACCCCGACAACGCGGCCGGTGTCACGAGGCCGGCGGCCCCGAGCCCCTTCAGGAAGGTCCGGCGCGAGACGGCTTCCTCTTTGGAATTCCCGTCGCTTTCCTTGTGATCAGGCACGTCCGAGCACGCTACACCTGCCCCAGATCCGGGTCGGCTCAGGGTTCGATGGACAGATGAGGGTTGTCGATCCGACCGTTGAGCTGGTCAGCCGACCCGGCGACAGAGCCCGAATCGAGCAGCTTGCCGCCCACCGACAGTGGCACCGTGTCGGTTCCGGGGGTCATGTCTCCGGTACTCCCGGTCGCGGAAGTCGTCACGGTGGTGGGCTGGTTCGACTCGTCCCAGGTCGTGACCTCGAGGGTGACGACGTCACCATCTCTGGTGCAGAGCAAGCGGTACCAGACCTCCGGATCGATCAGCTCGGAAGTCACCTCGACGGCACCCGCATCGCCTTTGATCCGACACATGGGCCGTCGGTTGTCGACCTGCAGCTTGTACTGGCTGACGCCGTCGTAGAGACCTCGTTGGATGACGTTGTCCCCGTTGTCCTTGGAGCCCGGTTCCGAACTTGAAGTCGATCCCGAGTCCAACCAGACGTCAGCACCGAAGCTGAACTTTCCTGTTCCGGGATTCAGCTCGTCGGTTCCGCCGGACGCGCCGACGATCTTGATCGCCGCACGGGGGGACGTGGCGGAAGGATCATGGGTCGGGAAGCGCACCGCGTGCGCGGACCCACCTTGGCCGTCACCGGCAGTGAGAACCCCTAGCTCTCCCTTTCCACTGCATCTGACGAGGACTGGCCTTAGGTTCTCCACGAATGGAACTGCAGTCGAGTTGTCCTCCGGGTGAAGCACCCCTCGAAACGACAACGAGGTGCGCATGGGCGGGCACTCACCCTCGGATGGTCGAGTATCACGACACGGAGTGGGGATTTCCCGTGTCGGAGGACCGGAGGTTGTTCGAGAAGCTGTGCCTCGAGGCGTTCCAGTCCGGACTCAGTTGGAGGACCATCCTCGACAAGCGGGAGGCGTTCCGACGTGCGTTCGACGGGTTCGACCCGAACGCCGTTGCCGCCTTCGGACCGGACGACGTGATCCGGCTCATGGGGGACGCGTCGATCGTCCGGAACCGGGCGAAGATCGAAGCGGCGATCCACAACGCGGCTCGGTGCGTCGAGCTCGTCGAGAAGGAGGGATCCCTCGCCGCGTTCGTCTGGTCGTTCGAGCCGGACCCGTTGGAGGTTCCCGTCCCTCAGGGCCAGTCGACGTCGCCGACCTCGGTCAGATTCGCCAAGGAGTTGAAGAAGCGGGGCTGGCGGTTCGTCGGACCGACGACGGCGTTCGCATTCATGCAGTCCATGGGACTGGTCAACGACCATCTCCACGACTGCTTCGTACGAACGAGAGTCGCGGAGGCGCGGCAGCGTTTCGACTTCGTTCGCTGACGCTCGATCCGCTCGACGAACAACCCCGCCGCCCCTGAGGTTTCGACTCCGCACCGCTCCGCTCAACCGCCAGATTTCCAACCGCCCCTTGAGCGAGCGCAGCGAGTCGAAAGGCGGCCGGAGTCGAAAGGTGTCGGTGTACGGCCAAGTTCCCGAGCGCGGCCTCGTCTTCCTGGGTATGGTCGCCCGCAAAGGGGAATCGACCAGGGAGGACGTGGGCGTGATCGCACACAACTTCGGCACTCGTACTCGCCGGCTCGCGGTCTGTCTGACCGCCGTCACCACGCTCGCGATCGGGACGACGGTCGCCGTTTCGACCCCGGCGGGTGCCCGCCTGGACCCGTCGGTCCCGCAGGAACCGTTCCTGTGCACAACCGAGTACAACGGGCTCGGCCAACCGACGGTCGACAACCAGGACAAGGAGGGCACGCCGGTCTACCCCGAGTCCGCGCCCGACACCCCTGACCGGAACCAGGACCCGTTGGGTTGGAGCAAGCGCTGCCAGGCCGCCACGCGGGTCGAGTACCGGTACCGCACGACGGGCGGTGAGATGAAAGCGTTGCCCGCCGGTCTGACGGAACTACCCGCGGACGTGGCGATGATCGACGCGTCGACCATGGTGGGCACCGACCACATGCAGCTCGGTGGCCTCACCCAGATTCCGTACGTGTACCGCTACGAGCGCGGGACGTTGCCGCAGAACCGCTTCATCTACAGCATCGCAATGCTGGTGCCGTTCCAGGAGTACCTCGACGGCGTCGGAACCGACGGCCCCTGGGACGACAGCTACTGGAACGGTCGTCTCCTGTTCAGCTTCGGCGGCGGCGTCGGCATCGGCCACAGCCAGGGAGACCTGAGCAACGGCGACTCACAGATGAACGAGGCTCTCCGCATCGGCCACGCCGTCATCTACTCCAGCGGCACCCGCACCTCCACCCACTACAACCTGATGCTCGGCGGTCGGACAGCAGAGGAGCTCAAGGCCCTTTTCGAAGCCGAGCACGGCGCCCCTCTCTACACGGTCGGCATCGGTGGTTCGGGTGGCGGCATCCAGCAGTACGTGTACGCGCAGAACCACCCGGACCTGCTCGACGCCCTGATCCCGCAGTACTCGTACCCGGACATGACCACCCAGACGATCAACGTCGGTGACTGCGAACTCCTCGAGCACTACATGGACGTGCTCGACGCCGACAACCCTCGCTGGAAGAACTGGAACAACCGCAAGATCATCGAAGGCCAGAACAGCATCGAGGGCTTCACGTCGGACTGGCAGCAACTCACCGGAGCGACCGGGAGCAGTGAGTGCATCGAAGGATGGCGCGGAGCGACACCGCTCGCCATGAACCCGACCTTCGGTCTCGCAGTGGACGAGGACGAGGTGATGATGCCGTACGTGGGCGAGATACTCGGCAAGCTCGCCATGGGTCAGCCCGCGGTGCCGGACGACTTCCCGGACCTCGGTCGCCTGCTGCGCACCTCCCCCGACCCTGAGGATCGGGTGCAGTGGACGCACTGGGCCGACGTCGCGGAGGTGTACGGAGTCAATCCGACCACCGGCTACGCCCGGGTGCCGTGGGACAACGTCGGTGTGCAGTACGGCCTACGCGCCGTGGCGCAAGGTCAGATCACACCTGCGGAGTTCCTGGAACTGAACGCGAAGGTCGGATCGTGGAAGGACCCGCAGGACAACGTGCCCGAATCGTGCGGGATGGTGTCCGCGATGACCGACGCCACCCTCGCGGCGTTCGCGAAGGCCGTCGGAATGTGCACCGGCGACGAGCTCGACCAGTACTCGTCCCGTCAGATGAACTTCAGTACCGACGAGTCGAATCCGGCACCCCGTCACGAGGGTGACGTCGCGGCGATCACCGCCGCGTTCGAGAGCGGCCTGGAGTTCGACGGGCGGCTGCCTCGGGACATTCCGATCCTCGACGTGCGGCACTACCTGGAAGAGCAACTCGACATGCACAACGCCCACCAGTCGTTCGTGATCCGTGAGCGGATCCGTCGCACGATGGGCAATGCCGACAATCAGGTCATCTGGTTCCTCGACGCCCGACCGGACGTGGACGACGCCGCCACCGACGCCCTCTACGACCGCGGCTTCAAGTTGATGGACCAGTGGGTGCTGAACATGCGTGCCAACGACGCCGGCGCCGGAGTTCGGGCGAGCGCCGCGGACGCCAAGCCAGCCGGCGCTGTCGACACGTGCTGGAAGACCGACGGCACCCTCATCGCGTCCGGTGACGACGTTTGGAGTGGCGCGGTCGAGTTGGCCACGAGCGGCAAGGGTGACTGGACCGGTACGGCTCCGACGGAGGTCGACGGTGTCCCGGTCGGTGCCTGCTCCGCCTACTTCCCGCTTCACTCCACATCACGCATCGTCGCCGGTGGCCCGATCACCAACGACGTCTACAAGTGCCACCTGAAGTCGGTGGCACAGTCGATCGCCGACGGCGACTACGGACAGTGGACCCCGACTGCCGAGCAGCAGGCGACGCTGGAGAAGATCTTCCCGACAGGGGTGTGTGACTGGTCGAAGCGCAGCGTCGGCTATCCCGGCGACGAGCCGCCGACCACGACCACCACGACTTCGACGACGGTCGCACCTTCGACCACCGCGGCACCATCCACGACAGCAGCGCCTTCGACGACCGGAACCACGTCGGACTCCGGTGTGGCAGGCACGGGGACCGACAGCAGCTACGGGGACGGCTCGGGGTCCTCCGGCTACGCGAACGAGTCGCTACCGCGGACGGGTTCGGACGTGACGGACCTGCTCCCCCTTGCGGCGTTCCTGCTGTTGTTCGGAGGAGCGCTCGTCGCCAGAGGGCACCGAAAGGCGCACTCCTAGCCGAGACGGCGCGTCAGTTGGGACCGGCCTCCGTCGTTGCGGTCGAGCTCTCCTCCTCGTACAAGTCGAACTTCCTGAACTTCGCCATGCACTTGTCGACCGCTGCCAATCCGTCCTCACGGCCGATGTCAGAACCCGGCTTCTCGATGCCGCACTGCTCCCAGAACTCGTCCGAGTAGAACAGCCAGTCAGCTCCTGCGAATGCCTGTGCGGTCTGCTTCAGGCGCTCCAACGGCGTTCGCTCGAGACCGTTGACGACAGTCGTCGCCAACGAGGAGAGGGGGTCGACGAACCATCGTCCACCCTCCCGAACGACGTCGAAGGTGAGGCCGGTTCCTCCCATGTCGAAAAGCCCGAAGGAGAAGTAGAGGAAGGTATCAGGGGTCTCGCCGGGGTCACAGGAGTCCGCCGTCCGAGTGTCGGGAACGACCTGTTCCTCCCCGTCCTCGGTCTCGATGACCGATTGGAACTCGGTCGTGACCCGGAGACATCCATCGCGAAGGCTGTACTCATAGCGTTCGGCTCCGTCTCCGGTCCGGAGAGTGAAGGCCGTGACCCGGACCGTGGCCTCATCGTCACGAACGGACCGGGCTTCGGTCTCCAGGTCGGAGAACTTCGCACCGTCGGGGCCCATGTCCGCTTGCTCCACCAACATCGAGCGGTAGTCGTGCAGGACGGCGGCCCGGGCCGGGGACGTGAGGTCGATCATCGCGCCGACGTCGCCGCGGTTGAATGCAGCCGCAAGTTCCTGAACCGCGATCTCTGGGGTCGCGGCACCACTGGGGTCAACGTCTGCACCGAGATCCGGTAGCGGTGGTTCGGGGTCGATCGAGCGACGGAGTGCTTCCGCACCTGTGTAGGCCGCCGACACGTACCAGGACCCGTCGACGCGGACCGTCATCACCCGGACGCCCCTCAGGTCGATCGACGCCGGGTCCGGGTCCTCTGTCGAGTCGCCGAGTACGTCACGGACCGTCTTCCCGAAGGGGAGGTCGTTCATCGCGACGTTCGCCTTCACCGTCCCGGCGGTCAGGTCGACGCCGGCCATGTCGTCGGTGAAGCGCTGAACCGTCGTGTCCACATCGGCGACCGTCATGTCGAGGCCCTGGATGTCGTCGAGGTCGATGTCGTCGGTGATCTCGGCGCGCTCGGTCGTGTCGATGGTCCCGTCCAGAGCGCGGCGCAGTGACTCTCGTTCCCCAGGGTCGACCGATTCGAGAAGGCCGATCGCGTCCTCGCCGTCGACGGCCTCCAGGAAGGTCTGCACGGCTGCTTCGGGAGTGTCGGCTCCCCCGGTGTCGCCGGCGGTGGAGATACCGAACGCAGCGGCACCGATCGCCAGGACACCGACGACTCCTGCGGCGGCCATACGCACCGGATTGCGCCGGCGATTCCCGGTTGGCGCCGGCGTGTCGAGACGGATCTCCGTGGCCGAGCCGGCCGGATCATTGCTGTTCAGGGCTGCCTTCCCGGTTCGGAGTGCTGAGGAGCAGGACGGATGCAACAAGCAGTGCGAGTCCGGCGACGATCGAGACGGTTGCGCCCCATTCGACGTTGTCCGGTGCCCGGCTGACGACGGCGGCCAGGGCCACGGACGCAGCACCGACGATGGCGGCGAACAGCGCGCCGACGCGTCGGTGTTCGAGGAGTAGCGCCAGGACGGCGAGGCAGCCCATCAAGGGGACGAAGCTCCAGCCGAACCTCGCAACGGTCGCGGCCGAGCCGTCGAGCAAGTCGAGTCTGGCTGCGGTTCGGATCGTCTCGTAGCTGGTTCGAGTGACGTCACCGGAACGGAACCAGGGCGCGAAGGTCGAACCGACCGCCACTGCGACCAGCGCGGCGATCACCCATGGGAGAGCGATCCGAGCCACCTTCACCATCTGTCGCCGACCTGGAACATCCCGCCTCCCTGTCCCGACGGCCGGTCCGACCGCGCGTACCGGCAGACGCTAACCCGGCGAGCCCCCGCCCAGCGCGCGCCAAGGTTCGATCAGTCGGTGGCCGGCGTCAGGGCATCCCGACGGTTCGCCTGGATGGATGACACCAGCGAAGCCCCGATGAACCCGACGCCGAGAAGGCCTGTCACGACCTCCGGCACGTGGTGGGTGATGGAGACGAGCAGGGTCACCGCCAACGCACCTATCGCCCAGTGCGCGCCGTGGGACAGGTAGCGGTAGTCCGACAGCACGTTCTCCCGCACGAGGTGCACGGTGATCGACCGGACGAACATCGCGCCGATCGCGCCGAGGCCGAGGAGGATGAGGATCGGATCCGAGGTGATCGCGAACGCACCGACGACCCCGTCGAGGCTGAAGGAAGCGTCGAGAACCTCCAGGTACAGGAACAGGAAGAACGCCGCTCGTCCGGACGCGAGCGCCATTCCACCGCGACCGACGGTGTGGTCCGGGCTCGACTTGCCGGGCGGTGCGGGCGTACGGAACAGACTTCCGAGGCCCTGCACGGCCAGGAACGTGACGATGCCGACCACACCCGCCACAAGTACCGATCTCGTCTCGTGTGAGGGCACGTCGAACAACGCCAACGCCACTACCAACGCGAGGGCCACGACGACGGCGAGTCCCGGGACCTGACCGAACTTGCGCAGCCGACGTTCGACAGGCGTGAGCCACGTGAGCTCCTGATCCTCGAACACGAAAGTCAGGAACAACAGGAGCAGGAACGCTCCTCCGAAGGCTGCGATCTGCGGGTGGGCTCCGGTGAGGATCGTCTCGTAGCTGGGACGGCCGTCGGCGAAATGGGACGCGCCGTTGGCGGGCGGGTGCAGTGCGAGATCCATCGCGTCGGCCGGTCCGAGATCAGCGGCGGACCAGACGACGAGCAGCGGGAACAGCAGGCGCATGCCGAACACGGCGATGACCATCCCGACCGTAAGGAAAACCTGCTGCCAGCCCTCGGTCATCTGTTCGAGAACCGTGGCGTTCACCACGGCGTTGTCGAACGACAGGGAGATCTCGAGCACGCCGAGGATCGCGGCCAGCGCCACGCCATCGACACCGGCGTGCCACCCGGCGACGACGAGCGCGACCGCGGTGACCGCGACCGACGACGCGTAGACCCGGAGGTGTCTCACGGGACCCGGGTCGTCACCGGACGAGCTCGCCTTCGAGGACCTCGAGGGCCCGGCGTGCGTATCCGGACCAGAACCGACGGAGGATCGGCAGCACCCGCTCGGACGCCGAGGATCGGGGATGGACGTTCCAGACCCAGGTGATCCGCACCCCGGTACCGATCGGTTCGAAGGACCATGAGCCCTCGACGTGGTCCACGAGCGGCTTCATCGGTCCGGTGATGTCGGTGATGCGGTAGCGGAACACCCAAGGTCGATCCACCTCGACGAGTTCCTCGCGCATCGTCGCACCGCCCTTGAGCACGATGGTCCGGGCATCGCCGGCCGTGTCGAAATCGCCCAGTTGCTCCCGCACGTCCTTGATCGCCGGTATCGGCCCGAACCGGTGTCGGAACAGCTTGGGCAGCGGGTACGCGAGGGTCCGATCGAACGCGACCTCCTCGGAGACGGGGTAGGTCCGGGACCTTTCGAAGTAATGGGCTGCCATGACTGCTTTCTAGCGCCGCGTCGTAGGAGCAGAACCTGCACACCGCCCGCTCGTCCCTCCGGTTCTACTGTCGGACCGTGGCGCACCCGAAGATGTTCGACGACGACGATCCGTTCCTCGCCCGGGTGCGTGAACTCGCCCTGGGGTTCCCGGATGCCGACGAGAAGGTCTCCCACGGCCGTCCCACCTTCTTCACGAAGAAGGTGTTCGCCTACTACGGGGCGTCGGTGCGTGTTGACGGCGAATGGGTGCAGCACGGCCGGTCGATCGTCGTCCTACCGGATCCGGACGACCGTAGAGCGCTTCTCGAGGACGAGCGCGTGTACGTACCCGCCTACCTCGGCGCCTACGGCTGGATCGGCGTCGACCTCGACGATTCGACCGATTGGACCGAGATGACCGAGCTTCTCGACGCGTCGTATCGACTCACCGCACCGAAGCGAAGCATCGCCAAACTCGAAGACCCGTCCTGACCATCCATCGCTGGACCGGCCGAGTCGCTGCCAACGAAGGATCTGAAGATCGATAGCCGCGTGTGTGGTCAGATCTCCGTCAGGGTCGTGGCCGAGTCCGAGGCGGCGAAGGTGAACGCATGGCCATCGACCACAGCCGCGAGAGTTGCCGGATCACTCCCGCTCCGGCGCCCACCAACCTTCGACCACGTCGCACGATCGAACACCCAGAGCTGAAACGATCCAGCCTCGGTGCCCCAGAGCAGAGGCGGTTGGTTCGGTTGCCTTCGCCCTACGTCGATCCGACGGTTGGAGGGCGTTTCGAGCGGCGAAGGCAACGAGACCGGCGTCGTCTCCACGCCGTCACCCTTCGGGCTGATCCGCACCAGCTTCGATCCGGACGGTTCGATGGCCAGGATCGAACCAGCGGCGCAACCAACCGGAAGTAGAGGTCCGACTTCCAGAGGGATTGTCAGGATCTGACCCGAGTTCACGACCACGGCCGACGTCGGCCGGCCATCCTCGGGATTGGTGGGGTCCGGAAGAGTCGTGCTTAGAAACACGCCTTCGGAGCCACACCAGTTCGGTGCCACGTTCTGAGGTTCTCCACCCAGGTCCGACACCTGCCCGGTCAACAGGTCCAGAGCGAACAACGCGGGGATGTCCCGGTCGTACCGGTCACCGCCACGCAAGAGCACCGCGGAGCCGTTCGCACCCAGAACAGCCAGTTCCTGGCCACTGAGCAGGGGAACCTCCAGGTCGACCTCGGACCATGTGGCGGTCTCAGGGTCGAAACGCCGAAGCGCGAACCGATGTACGTCGATCCCAACACGCCACCGGCGATCGTCCGAGTCCCGGCGACCTCAACCCTGTCACAAGTTTCCTTGTGACAGGGTTCGGCGGGAAGTACGATCGGCCGTGAGTGCGCAACCGATCATCGCCGAGAGCGCACGAAAGCACGGGGTGACAGCTGACGACATGCTCCATGCCTACGACCACCCGATCCACGTGTTCGACCTCGATGACGGCTTCACGCTGATCATCGGGCCAGCCCGAGACGCGAACCTCCTCGAGATCGGCGTGGTCGACGGCGACATCGCCCCCGTGATTGTCCACGCCATGCCCGCCCGCGACAAGTTCCTCAGGTGATCCCCATGCCTCGACCCATCCAGGAGATCCTCGACCACGCCGATGAGCTGGCCAAGCGATTCGAGGACTACGAACCCCGATCCGAAGACAAGCGGGATCCGTCATCGCTCGAGCAACTCCGCGACGCCGTGCTGGCTCGCTCCGAAGCCGAACGGTCGATCCGAGACGCCGTCGCCGCAGCACGATCCGACGGTCAGTCCTGGGCCGCCATCGGCACCATGCTCGGCACCTCGGGCGAGGCCGCCCGCCAGCGCTACGGCCACCCTCAGACCGCCTGACTTCCCCGCCTGACATCGGCACCCCCGCGTGACCGGCACGGCCGATTCGCGCCCGTTATGGCCGATCGAAAGGGGCACGTAGTGGGCACGGCCGGGCCTTGGCGACTCCACCAGGCCCCGCTGCAACGCTGGACCTGGTGATTTTTTGGTGGAGACGATGGGAATCGAAC
>JAGQSN010000411.1 GCA_020439555.1 Acidimicrobiales bacterium
CCGTAGCGGGCGAACTGGGCGAGCGAGGTCCAGATCTTCTGCCCGTTCACGATCCACTCGTCGCCGTCCCGGACGGCGCGGGTGCCGAGCGAGGCGAGGTCGCTCCCCGCCCCGGGTTCGCTGAAGAGCTGACACCAGATCTCCTCGCCGCTCAGCAGGCCGGGCAGGTAGCGGGCCTGCTGCTCGGAGGTGCCGGCGTGGACGAGCGTCGGACCCGCCCAACCGATCCCGATCGGGTTGGTCGGACGCCGCACACCGGCCGCTCTGAGTTCCTCGTCGATGGTGAGCTGCTCGATCGGGTCGGCGTCGAGTCCCCAAGGCCTTGGCCAGTGCGGGGCGACATAGCCGGCTTCGGCCAGCTCACGTCCCGTCGGCGTCGGATGGTCGGCGAGCCAGGCGCGGACGCTCAGTCGGGTGGGGTCGTCTTCCGGGGCGACGTCGAAGTCCATGGAAGGCGAAACGTAGTGGACTTGACCGGCGGGTCAAGTAAGTGGGTTCAGAGGACCTCGACGTTGTCGCCGGTGAGCACGTTGCGGCAGTCGAGCACCGCCACCGCCTCGCCCGTGACCAGGTCGAGGTCGAAGGCGTCGTGGTCGACGACCAGCACGACGAGGTCGGCGGCACGAAGCTCCTCCGCCGTCAGATCGACCATTGCCGCGCCCTCCGGGGCGTGCACGAGGTCGATGTGCGGGTCGACCGCCCTGACCTCCGCCCCGAGCGCACCGAGTCTGCGCACGATGCCCTTCGACGGCGCCTCACGCGGGTCGCCGGTGTTCTTCTTGTAGGCCAGTCCGAGCAGAAGGATCCTGGAGCCGTTCACGGCCCGCTTGCGCTGGTTCAGCGCGGCGGCCACACGGGTGACCACGTAGTCCGGCATGTGCTCGTTCACGTCGTTCGCGAGCTCGACGAAGCGGAACGTGTGCCCGAGCGAGCGCCTGACCCGCCACGACAGGTAGGACGGATCGATCGGGAGGCAGTGCCCGCCCACACCCGGACCGGGCGTGAACTTCATGTAGCCGAACGGCTTCGTCGACGCCGCGTCGATCGCCTCCCAGGCGTCGACGCCAAGATCGTGGGCGAACATCGCCAGTTCGTTGACGAGCGCGATGTTGACGTGGCGGAAGGTGTTCTCGAGGAGCTTCGCCAGCTCCGCCTCCTTCGGCGAGGACACCGGAACCGTCCGTTCCACCAACCGGTCGAAGAAGCCCTGCACGCGCTCGAGGCACGCAGGCGTCACACCGGACACGATCTTCGGTGTGTTCTCGAGCGAGAACGTCGGGTTGCCCGGGTCGATCCGCTCGGGGCTGTAGCCGAGGAACACGTCCTCACCGACACGCAGCCCACGGGCCTCCAGCAGCGGCTGCACCAACTCCTCGGTGGTGCCCGGGTAGGTCGTCGATTCGAGGATCACCGTCGCACCCGGGCCGATGTGCTCGGCCAGGGACATCGCCGCCGACTCGATGTAGGAGAGGTCGGGGATCCCGTCGGTGAGCGGCGTCGGGACGGAGATCACGGCAACGTCGAATCCGGCCGCGTCGGCAGGGTCCGAAGACGGCGTGTAACCACCGGCGAGAACGCCGGCGAGGCGTTCGTCGGAGATGTCCTCGACGAAGGACTCCCCCGCTGCCAGGCGCTTGATCCGCCCCTCGTCCAGGTCGAGGCCGACTACGTCGAAGCCGACCTCCGCGGCCCGCACCGCCACGGGCAGGCCGACGTACCCTTGGCCCACCACGACTACCTTGGTCACGGGCTTTCCCCTCCCAGACGTTCGAAGTACCGCCACGGCGACGGTGGAGACCGCCGCCGGAAGGCGTGTGGAACACTACACAGACTCGTCGGCACATCTAGGAGGGTCATTGCCCCCGAGCATCACGTCCGAGCCGAACCCGCCCGGCCGCGCCGGCATGCGGGTGATGCTGATAGCCGGCGCTCGTCCGAATTTCATGAAGATCGGCCCGGTGCAGGCCGAACTCGACCGCCGCGACATCGTGTCCTGCCTGGTCCACACCGGCCAGCACTACGAC
>JAGQSN010000412.1 GCA_020439555.1 Acidimicrobiales bacterium
CGTAGCTCTGGAACACCATCGAGATGTCACGTTTTGCGGGGTCCACGTCGTTCACGACCCTGTCGCCGATGCGCAGGACCCCGGAGCTGATCTCCTCGAGGCCCGCGATCATCCGCAGTGCGGTCGTCTTGCCACAGCCCGACGGGCCTAGCAGGACCATGAACTCACCGTCCTCGATGGCAAGGTCGAGGGAGTCGACCGCGGTCACGTCCCCGTACCGCTTGGTCACCGTTTCGAACGTGACACTGGCCATCGGCTCTTCCCTTCGGATCTGTGGGCCTGCGGCGCACCATAGGTGCGGTTGGTGAACGCGAGGCGAACACCGATCATCCGCTCGGCATCGGTGCGGTGGCCAGAGACCCTAGTGAGAATGACCGGGTGTCGGTCGTGACGTCGCACGACATCGGTCACGCACCGATCGCACCCTGCCGCGACAACAGGAGCCGCAGCGGCGCGCCGGAGCCATCGAGCCGGAGTGAGGAGTCGTGGGTTGGCATAGATTCACCCGGGCCATGCCGTCGTTCGCTGCCGATCCCGTCCACCCGACAGAGGCGCTGCGCGTCGCGACGGACAATCTCTACTCGGCCTTCGGGAAACTCCCCTTCGATCCGTCGATGGCCCACGAACCGGCGAGCGTCACGAACGACGATCTCGAACTGCTCGGGCAGAACGTCCGAACGCTTCCGCCTGCATTGGTGGCACGTTTCGTCCTCAAGGCCGGGACCACCTGGGGCGGTCCGGACGACTTCAGACGGATCGCCCCACGGGCCTTGGAACTGGCCGCGGACCAGCAGTTGCCGATCGACCGCGGCCTCCTGTGGGCGAAGATGCGCTGGGCCGGTTGGACGGAGTGGCCGACACAGCAGAACGTGACGGTCCGCGTGTTCCTGCGTTGCGAGTGGGCGCGGCTCCTTCGCTCCTCCCCGCGCCCGACCCACGTCGCCCACCGGTGGCTGCGTTACGCGGCCGACGGCCTCGACGATCTGGCGCCCTACCTGTCCGAGTGGCACGTCGCACTCGATCCGTCCAGCCCGGCGCCCTTCCATCGTGCAGCCACGGGTCACCTGGTGCTCCTGCTGGTCAACTCGCCCCTTCGACCCGACCTCCCGTCGACGATCGGCGACGTGTTCCCGGCACATCCCGACGCGGCCGAGCAGGTCAAGGAGTGGTTGGCCGACCCGACGACGTCCGAACTGCTCGACAGGGCACGCATCCTGCTGGCCGACACCTCCGACGCCCGACGGGTCGGCGTCGCGGTCGACCGTCTCTTCCGCTTCACCACGGCGATGCGGCGCCACCGGGCGAGCCCCTCCCCTACGCCCTGAGGCGCGGCAGCGAACGTCCGGGCGGTACCCCGGTCAGGACGTCGCGACGACGCCGTGGTGTTTGCAGCGACCCACGTAGCCGGCCGGGCTGACCCTCACGGCGAGCCTCGTTCCGCAGACACCGCAGTAGCGCGGAGGGTCCAGTTCGCGACCGCATCCCGGGCACTCGGTCGAGACGCGACCACAGGAGACGCAGTGCGCGTTCGGTTCGTCGGCCCCACCGGTTTCCACGGTCGGTTGATCGGGTGCCAACGCTGCGGGCCGACTGCTCAGATGACCTTGCCGAGCACGCCGATCGGCATCTTCAGGTCGGCGAGCATCTGGAGGTCCTCGTCGGGGCTACGACCGAGGGTGGTGAGGTAGTTGCCGACGATGAGAGCGTTGATACCCGACGTCATCCCCATCACCTGGAGTTCGCGCAGGGTGATCTCGCGGCCGCCGGCGTAACGGAGGATCACCGACGGGAGGCCCAAGCGGAACAGAGCGATCCAACGTATCGCCTCGAGTGCGCCGACCACGGGAGCGTCAGCGAGCGGCGTGCCCGGCCGCGGGTTGAGGAAGTTGACCGGCACCTCGGAGGGTTCGAGCGCCCGGAGTTGACCGATCAGCTCGAGACGCTGCTCGACGGACTCGCCCATCCCGAGCAGAACACCGCAGCAGAGCTCCATCCCGTACTTGCGGACGAGTTCGCAGGTCTCGACACGCTCTGCGTGCGTATGGGTGGTGACCACGCGGTGGAAGTACGACTCGGCGGTTTCGAGGTTGTGGTTGTAACGGTGCACGCCGCCCTCGGCGAGGCGCCTGGCCTGGTCGTCGGTGAGGATCCCCGCGGACACGGCGAGGTTGAGTCCGGTGTCCTCGCGGATGATCGGCACCAGGTCGAGGATCCGGTTGAGGGTCTTCTCGTCCGGGCCTTTGACCGCCAGGACGATGCAGAACTCCGACGCCCCGAGCGCCGCGGTTTCGCGGGCTGCGGCGAGCACTTCGTCCGTGTCGAGGAACGGCGTCGCCTTGACCGGTGTCTCGAACGATGCCGACTGACTGCAGAAGTGGCAGTCCTCGGGGCAGCCTCCGGTCTTCACCGAGAGGATGCCCTCGACCTCGACCTCGGGGCCGCACCAGGCGAGCCGCACGTCGTGGGCGAGAGCGGCGAGCGAGGGGACCGAGTCGTCCGGCACGCGGGAAAGGACGTCCAGTTCATCCGCGGTGAGCTGGCGCCGCTCGTCGAGCAGTGCCACCTCGGCAGCTCGGATCGCGCGTCGGGCCTCGTCCGCGGACAGGGGATCCCGTTCGTCCGCGACGACGGTGGAACGGGGAGTGATCGAGACCGGCTGCATCGTGTCGGACATGAACTGCGAGCCTAACGATGGCCTGTCGGTGGCCCCCAACCCCTGCCCCGGCCTGTAGCGGGACGGAACTCTCGCCCCCTCCGGTCCGTTCGATCGTCGCTGGTCAGGGCGCGATTACAGGACCCGAAAAGATACTCCTTGACGAATACTCGATTCAGAGTATTTGATATCGGACATGGCTCGAAGGTCACGGTCGAACCCGCTCGCGCTGGCGATCCTCTGCCTGCTCCAGGAACGGGAGCGCCACCCCTACGACCTCGTCGCCACGCTCAAGAACCGCCACAAGCACGAGAGCATCCGACTCAACTACGGGTCGGTCTACTCGGTCGTGGACCGCCTGGAGGCCGACGGCCTCATCGAGGCCGTACGGTCCGAACAGGACGGCAACCGGCCACCGCGCACCGTGTACGGCCTGACCGAGAGCGGAAAAGACGAACTCGTCGACTGGTTGTCGACGCTTCTGTCGACGCCGCGACGCGAGTACACGCACTTCACCGCGGCACTGTCGCTCCTGCCGTCGCTCCCGCCAGCGGACGCGGTCGCTCTCCTGAGGACGAGGCTCGCGGCGATCGAGAGGCAACTCGCCGAGGACGACGCCGGCGAGGAGTTCGCTGGTCGAGAACTCGGGCTCCCCCGGTTGTTCCTGATCGAGGCCCACTACGAGCACGCGCTGAGGCGCACCGAGCGCGACTTCGTCGCGGCGCTGATCGACGACATCGAGCACAAGGACATGGAAGGAATCGGCTTGTGGACGCATTTCCACGAGAGCGGCTTCTCCGTGCCACCGAACGCTCTGCCTCCCACCAACGGAGTGTGGCGGGAACTCGACGAGTCCGTGCGGGAACGGACCGGAAACCGGCCAGGAGATGACCGGTTTCGCGGCGCATCATCCACCCAGCCCTTGGCGACCCCGACCTGATTTCCACCGTCACCGTCCTGACGAAAGGCAACACATGCCCCCCATCATCGAGGCCCACGGCCTCCACAAGCACTACGGCGACGTCCACGCCCTCGACGGCCTGGACCTCGTCGCCCAATCCGGACACGTCACCGCCCTGCTCGGCCCCAACGGTGCCGGCAAGACCACGTTCGTCAACGCGGTCGCGACCCTCCTCAAGCCGACCGCCGGCACCCTGCGAGTGGCCGGGATCGACGCTCTGGCCGAACCGAAGAAGGTGCGACAGGTCATCGGGCTCGCCGGCCAGTACGCGTCGGTGGAACCGACGATGACCGGCACCGAGAACCTGGTGATGGTGGCCCGATTGTTCGGCCTCGACGCGGCCGCCGCCAAGCAGTCGGCCGCGTCGGTGCTGGAACAACTGGGCCTGACCGACGCCGGTGACCGCCTGGTGCGCGAGTACTCCGGCGGCATGCGACGACGGCTGGACCTCGGCGCCAGCCTCGTGGGCAGTCCCCACCTCCTCCTGCTGGACGAGCCCACGACAGGGCTCGACCCACGCAGCCGGATGGACCTCTGGGAGGCGATCCGCGGACTCGTCGACGCCGGGACCGACGTGCTGCTCACCACCCAGT
>JAGQSN010000413.1 GCA_020439555.1 Acidimicrobiales bacterium
CGGCCGATCGAGTCGATCTCGTCGATGAAGATGATCGCCCGGCCCATCTTGCGGGCGGAGTTGAACAGGTCGCGCACCCGGCTGGCACCGACGCCGACGAACATCTCCATGAAGTCCGAACCGCTCACCGACAGGAACGGGACCCCGGCCTCGCCGGCGACAGCCCTGGCGATCAGGGTCTTGCCGGTGCCGGGAGGACCGACGAGCAGCACGCCCTTGGGAATGCGGGCACCGATCTGGGCGAACTTCTCCGGGTACTTGAGGAAGTCCACGACCTCACGGATCTCGGTCTTGACACCCTCGTAACCGGCGACGTCCGCGAACGTCGTGCCCGGTCGTTCCGTCGAGTAGGTCTTCGCCTTCGAGCGGCCGATCGACATGATGTTGCCCATCTGACCCTGCGCCCGACGCTGGAAGAGCAGGAAGATCACGACGAGGATCGGGATGAACAGGAACGGCAGCCACGTCTCCCACCACGTCGGCGTGGGGGTCTTCGTCGTCAGGTCGACCTTGTGGGTCTGGAGGAGCTTCTGGTCCGCCTCAGGGAACGGTTGGAGGCCGGTCGTGTGGAACTTCGAGCCGTCCTTGAACTCGCCGGTGATGCCGCCGGTGTTGTTGTCGTAGGTGATCTCACGGACCTCGCCCGAGGTCACCTTCGCCCGGAACTCCGTGTAGGACAGTGCGTCGCCACGGTCCGGTGAGCGGTTGACGAGCAGCAGGAAGCCGATCACCGCCACGGCGACGATGACGTAGACGACGATCCGCGAGTTCGACTGCGCCCCGGCCGGGCCGAGCCCGTTCGACGAGCCCTGCGGGCCACGACCCTGCGACCCCCGACGAGGCGGTGGTGGCGGTGGCGGCGGTGGCGGCGGAACCTCGGAGGGCATCCCACCATGCTAGGGGGCGGTCCCTGCGGAGCGGCATACGGCCCCGGTGCTCCCGCCATCCCCGGTGCGGGATCGGGGGGCCGGTAGCTTTCGAGGCCATGCGCCGTTCTTGTGCCCGTCCGGGATGCGGGGAACCCGCCGTCGTCACCCTGTCGTACGACTATCGGGCGGCGACGGTCTGGCTCGAACCTCTGGCGCCCGAGGCTCACCCCATGACCCATGACCTGTGCGAACGCCACGCTGCCAGGACCGCACCCCCGCGGGGATGGCAACTGGTCATGGGCTCTGCGACTCCCGCCCGACCCGAACCGCTCCTCGCGTCCTGAGGTCGGCTCCCCGTCGCCCCGACGACAGGGTCCCAGCGGTGCGCCATTAGGCTCCGGCGGCCATGTTCACCCCCGCTGAAACCCCGCGAGGGGGAGTTGCCCAACCCCGCTGGGGAATGGGGGACGCGGCGTTGGGCTGGCTCTTCGCCCAGTTCCTCGCCGCCATCGCCGGGGCCTTGATCCTGGGGGCCGCCGGGTACGGGACCGACGGCAAGGGGGTCGACGACGCTTCGATGGCTCTGCTGGCCGTGCTCCAGATGCCGCTCTGGATCGGTTTCGTCGCCACGCCCGTCTGGGCGGCACGGACCAAGGGCTACGGCATCGTCGAGGACTTCAGGCTGCGGGTAGCGCCGTCGGACGTGGTCGGCCTTCCGATCGGTGTCGCTGCCCAGTTGGTGATGGTGCCGCTGGTCTCGTACCCGTTCCTGCGACTGACCGGAACCGACATGGACAAGCTGTCCGAACCGGCTCGCGAGCTCGCCCAGAAGGCGCGGGACGGCTCCACCCTCGGTGTGGTCCTGTTCGCTCTCGTGGTCGTGGTCGGTGCCCCGATCGTGGAGGAACTCTTCTTCCGTGGGCTCGTGCTGCGTTCGATCGAGAAACGATGGGGTTCGGCACTGGGGCTCATCGGATCCTCGGTCCTGTTCGGCGTCACCCACTTCCAGGCACTCCAACTGCCCGCACTGACAGTCGCCGGGGTCATCTTCGGGGCGCTCGCGCTGCGAAGCGACCGGCTCGGACCGTCGATCGCGTGCCACATGGCTTTCAACGCGACGACGGTGGTCACCCTCCTCTGGTTCACATGAACGACGACGACATCTGGATCGAAGACGAAGCCCCGCTGGTGACTCCGCCCGCAGAGCGTCCGAACCGGGCTCGCGAAGCGGCACCGGTCACCGCGGAGGTCGCACTGAGGATCCAAGATCGGGCACCGACGTCGGACCGGTCCTTCGTGGCCCTGCCCGAACGGGTGTCGCTCTGGTGGGACCGACTCCTCGACCGGGCTGCGACCGACCCCGGCCGGGCGTTCGAGGCCGCCGTGTCCGTCCTGGTCGTCGCGCTCGGCACGGCGATCGTGTTCGCAACGCTGCACCCGTCGTTGCTGTTCCAGAACACGACGCCCACCGGCGGCGACATGGGTGCACACGTCTGGGGACCCAACTACCTGCGCCACGACCTCCTGCCGAACCTCCGCCTCTCCGGTTGGACGCACGACTGGTACGACGGCTTTCCCGCGTACCAGTTCTACATGGTCGTCCCGTCGCTGCTCATCGTGATCCTCAACGTCGGGCTGAGCCCTCTGCTCGCCGTGCCCGTCGTCGTCGCTTCCGCGCTCGCCGTGCTGGCGGCGTGGAGCAACGAACGGCTCTACCGGTATCGCCGGATCATCGCACCCGTCGCCGCCGCGGTCGCGGTGCTGTCGGTGCCGATCCCGTACAACATTTCCTTCAAGGTCGTCACGGCCGTCGGGCTACTCGCCATGCCGCTCGTCTGCTGGGCCTTCGCCAAGCTCTGCGACCTGCCCTTCCCGATCCCGCCGATCATGTCCGCGGCCGGGCTGATCTTCGTGTTCAACCGGGAACCGATCTACAACAACACCGGCAACATCATCGGCGGCAACTTCCACTCGACGATGGCCGGCGAGTTCGCGTTCTCGATCAGCCTCACCCTCGCCATCCTCTACCTGGGTGTGGCCGTCAGGGGACTGCGCACCGGCAGGCATCGGGCGCTCGCGGCAGGACTGTTCGCGCTCGCCTCGCTCTGCCACCTCATTCCGGCGTTCTTCGTGCTCGCCTGCACGGTCGCGCTGTTCCTCCTGCACCCGGACCGGGCCCGGCTCAAGTGGCTGGCCACCATGGCGCCCGTCGCGGGTGCGCTGACCGCGTTCTGGATCCTGCCGTTCTGGTGGCGCCGCGACTACGTGAACGACATGGGTTGGGAACGTCTCCCGATCCCGAACGCGAACATCTCGGGCGCGGCGCAACGCATCACGGGTGACCAGCAGTCCATCGCCTACTACCTGTTCCCCCAGGGTTTGCGGTACCTGATCGTCGCGGCCGCGGTCGGGGTCGTGATCTCGGCGATCCGCCGTTACCGGGTGGGTCTCGTCCTCGGATTCGCGTGGGTGGCAGTCGATCTGGCGTTCTGGCTCATGCCCCAGTACCGGTTGTGGAACGCGCGGCTCCTGCCGTTCATGTACCTGACCGTCTCGCTGCTCGCCGCGATCGCTGCCGGCGAGCTGATCCGTCTGGCCGAGATCGTCGCCGCAGGTGGGCCACAGCGGCGGTTCCGGCCGATCACGGTGCCCGCGGCGCTGCTCGTCGCGCTCGGCACGTTGCTCTACGTCGTCATGCCGTTGCCCGGGATAGGGGAGTTCTCCCTCGGGCTCGGTGGCCACCAGATGGTTGGCATAGACCGGGTGGCGATCACGCGGGACACCATCAACGACAGTGGGACCAAGACGACCGAGACCATCGACGAGTCGCAGTTCCGGCTGTTCGGACGGACGATCTTCCGGGGTCGCGACACCAACGGTGTCGGGGGTTGGGCCGCCTGGAACTACAGCGGCCTGGAGGGGAAGAAGCAGAACTGCACCGGTGTGGATATGCAGAACTGCACGGGCGGTTGGCCCGAGTACCACGACTTCATGGCGACGATGGCCCGAATCGGCAACGACCCTCGTTACGGCTGCGGTCGAGCGTTCTGGGAGTACGACAACGACCGCATCAACACCTACGGGACCCCGATGGCGCCGATGCTCCTGCCGTACTGGACCGACGGCTGCATCGCGTCGCAGGAGGGCCTCTACTTCGAGTCCACCCCGACGGTGCCCGTTCATTTCCTCATGCAGTCCGAGTTGTCGGCCAAGCCGTCGCGGCCACAGCGCGATCTGCCCTATCCGGCATTCGACATGGATGCAGGGGTCCGCCACCTCCAACTTCTGGGCGTCCGGTACTACGTCGCGATGAGCGACATCGCGGTGGTCGCAGCAGACGCCAACCCGAACCTGAAGCAGATCGCCGTCACGGGGCCGTGGCACGTCTACCTGGTCGCGGACAGCCCGGAGGTTTCGCCGCTGCGTTACGAGCCGGTGGTGGCCACCGGCATCGGGGAGAGCCAGGACGAGTTCCTGCCGACCGAGACGGCGTGGCTGCTCGGCGGTGACCTCGACGTACCGATAGCTGTGCACGGTCCTGACGAATGGAAACGGGTGGCGGCGAAGCCGGTGCCCACCGACCTCCGACGGCTCTCGAGGTGGATCCTTGATCAACTCGGGCGAACCGGCCCGATGGACCCGGTGCCGGAGCAGCCACGCACCAGGCTGCCCGACAACAAGGTGACGAACATCGCGCACGACGAGTCGACCATCTCCTTCGACGTGAGCAAGCCGGGGGTTCCGGTCCTCGTCAAGACCTCCTACTTCCCGAACTGGACCGTCGAGGGAGGCAAGGGTCCGTACCGGGTCACGCCGAACCTCATGGTGGTCGTGCCCACCTCGAAGCACGTCACGCTCCGCTACGCGAGGACACCACCCGACCTCCTCGGCCTGGCCCTCACCATCCTCGGTCTCATCGGACTCGTGTGGCTCGCTCGTTCCAAACCCGTCGACGTGCCCCACCTCGGTCCGGGCCGCCTCTCGCGCTGGATCGACGAGGCACTGACCATCGCCCCGCAGGCCACGGCTCCGACCGGCGACGACGTGACGGGGACCTGGGACCCGGGCGATCCAACGGTGACCGACGAGAACCCTCACTCCGGTGCGGAACCGTGAGCACGCCAGGCCGATCCGACATCCGACGCACGCTCGGCACGAGGCATCGACGCCCCGACCTCACCGGTGCCGTGCGGCTCAGCGTCGTGCTGCCCTCCTACAGGGAGGAACGCATCGGAGCGTCCGTCGAGCGTGTCCGTGGCGCTCTCGCACACCTCGACGGTGGAGTCGAGATCGTGGTGGTCGACGACGGGTCCGGCG
>JAGQSN010000414.1 GCA_020439555.1 Acidimicrobiales bacterium
CCCATCGTGAGGATGTCGGTCTGGCCGTCGACCTCCACGAGGTGCTGGTCGAAGCAGTGGCCGAGGGTGATCTCGTGCACCGCTTCGATGTCGCCGGCAGTCACCGAAGTGACCCCGTAGGGGGCACGGTGACCTTGGAAGATCTTGCGACGGGTGTTCGAAGACAGTCGCTTCAGGCCCTGCTGCATGCCGATGAACGTGACCCGGTCACGGGTCGTCCACTCCCACTCGCGCTTGGCGAGCACCGACATCGGGCCTTCCTGGCCGAAGGTGTCGTTGTTGATCGTCGACTCGATCTGGAACACCTTCACGCCCGCTTCGCGGATCACCTTGCCCATCCGCCAGTTGCTGTGATGCAACTCGCTGGAGTGTCGGTCCATGAAGCTGCGCGAGTGCTGCATGGTCGAAACGTTGTGGTGGTGCTTGATCGACCGGTAGCTGGCGAGACCGGTGGCGGTGCTCTTGTGGCCGCCGTCCATCGACACGATGTTGATGTTCACGTAGACGAGCAGGTCGCTCTCCGCCGCCCGCTTGTTGATCTCGACCTCTTCGCCGTGCGGGGTCGTGCCGAGGAACGCCAGGTTGTCCGGGTCCTCCGCGTCGTGGTTGTAAAGGGCGCCCTGGGGTGCGAACGCGTCGTAGACCCGGTCGCCGACGGCCTCGCGCAGTTCCGCTTCGGTCATCCGGCGGTGAAGGGCGAGCGCCGCGATCAGGTGCACGTCGTCGACCCCGGCGGCTGCGGCCAGGTCCAGGACCTGTTCGATGATCCGCTGACGGATGTCAGGCCGCTTCATCGGCGGCAACGGCAAGGAGACGTCGTCGAACGCGATCGTCAGCTTCATGCCCGGCCGCAGCAGCGACGGCAGCGGGTCCATGCCGACCGGCTCGTGCAGGGCACGGCGGATCGTCTCCTCCACGTCGTCGACCGGCTCGAGCGGTTCGCCCGGGTAGATGACCCGGCTGCGACCGGCGGGCAGCTTCTCCAGGCGGAAACCTTCGCCATGGTGGAACAGGATCGGCGGCGTCGAACGGTCGACGTCGAGGACGAAACCGGGACGGGGCATCAGCGGCGCTCCTGCTTGCGGAGATCGGTGCGGAGATCGAAGGCGACCTTGACTGCGCCACGCGGTCCGGCCTGCGCGGCGTGTTCGATGGCGTCCTCGTAGCGGGCGAGGGGATAGGTGGCACTCACGAGGCGACCCAGATCAGCGGCGGCCACGAGGGCCAACGCGGCGTCGAAGTCGTCTCGGGTGTACGCGTAGCAGCCACGGATCGAGGTCTCCCGGTGCCAGAGGCTCGTCAGGTCGAGGGTCGTGTGACCGGGCATGCCGACCACGAGCACCTCGCCACCGGGTGCGAGGACACGTAGGGCCTGGGCGAGGCTCTCGGAGGACCCGACGCAGTCGATCACGAGGTCGACGCCGTCGGTGAGTTGACCGTCGTCGAGCACGAACGCACCTGTGATGCTGCGCACCAGACGGGCCAGTTCCCGCGGCGCAGCGACCCGATCCGCGCCCAGTGCGGTGGCGAGGGACTTCTGGTGCGGATACTTGCCCGTCGCCAGCAACGTCCCGATCGTCGCCTCGGCCCGTAGGGCAGCGATCGTCAGGAGTCCGAGCGTGCCGGTCCCGATGACAGCGACGGTGCCGAGCGGGCCGGACGCTGCGACCTTGCGTGCGGCGTGCACGGCACACGCCGTCGGTTCGACCATGACGGCCGCCTCGTCCGAGAGGTCTTCCGGTACGGGGAGGATCTGGCTCGGATGGGCGACCATGGACGACGACCAGCCGCCACCGGTGTCCGAGCAGAAACCGCTCTGGAGTCCAGGTTCGAGGTGCCCGAACGCCAGGCGGCCGCAGTGGTTCGTGCGCCCGGCAGCGCAGGCCGGACAAGGCGGGTCGACGCCACGGATCGCACACGACAGGACCGGGATCAGGACCGCCCTGGTGCCGTCGTCGAGGTCGCCGACGACCTCGTGGCCCGGGACGAACGGGAAGCTGACGATCGGCTCGAAGTAGCGGCTCGAACGGCCGTCGATCGTCGAGAGATCCGATCCGCAGATGCCTGCGAGGCGAGGCCGCAGCCTCACCCACTCGTCGCCGGGCAGGTCCGGTTCGTCCACGTCCGCGAGTCGTAAGGGACCGACGCCCGCGCCCTTGCCCGGTGCCAGCCGACCCGCGATGCCCGCCGCGGCGAACTTCGCGGCCTTGCGTTCGAAGCGCAGCGCCTTCATCGGGGTGCCGCCTTGGTGACGTGACGGCGTGGCGCCAACGGCAACGGGTTCGGCTTGAACCCGGGTGCCTTGGACCACTGTTCGGTCAGCCAGCCCCGTTTGCGGGCGAGGGTCGCCAGGCGGGTCTCGGGGTTGACCGCCACGGGGAAGCCGACCACCTCCAGCATCGGCAGGTCGTTCGAGGAATCCGCGTACGCAACCGACTCGCGCAGGTCGATGTCGTGCGCTGCTGCGTAGTCGAACAGCGCGGAGGCCCGGCTCTCGCCGGTCGGTGGCACGTCCACCATCTGGCCGAGGTAACGCCCGTCGTCACCGACCGCGAGCGACGCGGACACGATGTCGTCGAAGAGCGGCTTCAACGGTTCCACCACGAAGTCCAACGCCCCGGTGATCAGTACGGTCCGGTGACCGAGCGCACGGTGCTCACGGACCCGGCGGATCGCGGCGGGGTAGCTCTTCGTGAGGATCAACTGGCTCAGCATCTCCGCCGAGTCCTCACGGATCTGTTCGACGGGTGCGCCCTCGTAACGCCGGTAGAACGAGCGGAGGAAGTCGCTTCGGTCGGCCCGGTCCATGCGCAGCAGCGCTGGGGCCTCGCCGATCAGCTTCGCCGCCAGACGCAGCTTGTCGTCCCCGTCGAGCCGCCGGGACGCCAACCACGCGTAGGACGTGACCACGTTCGAAGCAATGAGCGTGTTCTCCAGGTCGAACGCGG
>JAGQSN010000415.1 GCA_020439555.1 Acidimicrobiales bacterium
CGACTCTGCTCCGCTTCGCTCAACCGGCGGTGGGGGTGTCTTCGCTCAACCGGTGGTGGGGAGCTTTCGTAGCGAAGTCGAAACTTTGGTGCGCCGTCGAAGCACCGACGCATGGGGGAACGTAGAGCGTTTGGGGGGCGGCCGCTGGGCGGTGGTCTTAGGGTGGACGGATGGACGGACTCGGGCCGCAACCGGTTCCCGCGCTGCTGTCGCCGTACGTGAGGTCGGTGGTCTCCTACGACCTAACCGGCGCCCCGGGCATTCATCGCGGTTTGCCTTCGACCGGACTCACGATCGTGTTTCCGCTCGACGTTCCCATCGCTGTCGGTTGGACCGACTCTTCGGTGTCGGCGGATTGGTCGACGGTCGGGGGCCTGCATACCCGTCCCGCCCGAATCCATCACGACGGACGTCAGCGCGGTATCCAGGCCACGCTCACCGTCGCCGGTTCGAGGTGCCTGCTGGGGATGCCGGCGTCCGAGCTGGTCGGACAGATCATCACGGTCGATGCCCTCTCCCCTTCGCTGCGCGAGCTCCCTGAGCGTCTTCACGCCGAGGACACCTGGGCCGGACGAATCGAGATCCTGCAGCGTGTGCTTGTCGGCGAACTGGCCCGTCACGAAGCTCGGGGACCTCGCGCGGAAGTGGGGCGGGCGCTCGCCAGATTGACGACGGGTGCGCCCGTGAGCGGTGTCGCGGCAGATGTGGGCTTCAGCCGGCGTCGTCTGTCCACCGTCGTGCGCGAGGAGACGGGCGTGACCCCGAAACAGTTCGCCCGACTTGCTCGGTTCGAACGAACGAAGCGTCTGCTCGTCACTGCGTATCGCGACGGTGGACCGACCATTGCCGCAGTCGCTGCTGAGGGCGGGTATGCGGACCACGCGCACCTGACCCGGGAATGGAACGAACTGGCCGGCTGCCCGCCCGGGCTCTGGGTCGAAGAGGAGTTCCCGAACGTTCAAGCCTCGCTCTTCGACTCGTAGGACACTCAGTCAGGTACCGAACCAACCGAAGAGAACGAGGAGAACGACATGACGATCGGACTGTGGCAGACCATTCGCTGCCGGGACGCGGACGCCGTGATCGCATGGCTGACTGCGATCGGGTTCACCGAGCACGCCGTCTACCGCGACGAGAAGGACGAATCGCTCATCGTGCACGCCGAGCTGCTGTGGCCCGGCGGGGGAGGCGTGATGCTCGGTTCGATGCGTGACAGCGGCGAATGGAAGCGCGACCCGGGTTCCGCCGGCACGTACCTCGTCACCGAAGACCCCGACGGCGTCTACGCCAAGGCGCTCGCCGCCGGGGCCGAGGGTGTACAGGAACCCCGCGACGAGGACTACGGCGGTCGCGGCGCAGCCGTGCGTGACCTCGAAGGCAACCTGTGGTCCTTCGGGTCCTACGCACCCGTCTGAGCAGACCCGGTCACCAACCAGGTGGCAGGTTCGTGAAGTCCGGTTCGCGTCCTTCGGCGAACGCGGCGAGCGCCTCGCTGTTGGCCGGTCCGCCCATGAGGTCGATGAAGCACTGGTTCTCTCGCTCACGGGCAGCGGCGATCTCGGCTCGCAACGGTGCGACCATCACCCGCTTGCACGCCACGAGACTCGAGATCGGCTTCGCGGCGAGGATCGCTGCGTGACGGTGCGCCTCGGCGAGCAGGTCGTCGGGTTCGCAGAGCTTCCAGACCAGTCCCATGTCGTGCGCCTCGGCAGCGCTGATCCATTCGCTGCTCAACAGCATCCAGGCCGCGGCCTGGTGGCCGGCAAGTCGAGGGAACAGGAAGCTCGAAGCGGCTTCCGGGGCGACGGCGAGGCTCGTGAACGGGCACTTCAGTTTCGCCGTCGTGGACATGAACGCGAGGTCGGCGAAGCCGAGGATCGTCGCGCCGATACCTAATCCGAGGCCGTTCACGGCGATGACGAGCGGCTTCGGGAAGTCGACCAGGGCGTCGATCAGCCCGAGGAAGCCGTGGGTGCCCTCGACGAAGTTGTCGGGGTCCATCACGCGTGCAGCCATCTCGACGAGGTCGGTGCCGGCGCAGAAAGCTCGGCCGGAACCGGTGAGCAGCACGACGGCGACGGACGGGTCCGCTCCGGCGTCGATGAGCCCTTGGGCGAGCGCGTCGTAGAGGGCCTCGTTGCAGGCGTTGAGCGCCTCGGGCCGGTTGAGGGTGACCGTGCGGACCCGCGCCTGGTCGTCGACCAGGATCGGCGCGTCGGTCATCGGCGGGGGGCGGCGATCAGGCGGGGCAGCCGCCGCCGGGGACGGCCCGGCCGCTGAGGCGCCACGGAGCCCAGCCGTCGCCGTAGGCGACGTAGTTCT